>NZ_JBHSBO010000049.1:0-61208 GCF_042650685.1 Micromonospora sp. GCM10011542 | reverse complement strand
CACGATGTGTGCTTCCTGTCGTGACCGCTAAGTTCCCGACCCACCGAAAATCCAAACCGACTCAGTCCGGGAAAGCATGGCGGGCGTCAATGCCGAGAGGGTGCGTCGATTCGACCGGGAGCGCGTCCATGGAGGTGGGAGGCGCTGCCGGGGGCCGGGCGGTCGCCGCGGTGGGCCGGGAAAAACTCTTCCGTCGGCGTGCCCCGGAAGGGCAGTCCCCGACGGCACGGCACGGCCGTCAGCCGATCCGTCAGCGGTCGACGGCAGCCCGGAAGCGTCGGACCCGAGAGCCCAGGGCGGCGGGGCCTGCACCCCGCCGAACGGCGAACCCACGCGCGGCCCGGCCGGGAAGAGCACGACCCCAGCCCGGCGACAGAACCAGCCGCCCAACCGGGATCCGCACCACGGCCAGCAACCCAGCCGAGCGACGGACACCTCCGGCCCCGACCCCGGAGAGGACCACGGCCACCAGCCCAGCCGAGCGACGGGCACCTGGGACCACACCCGTAGAGGGCACCACGGCCCCAGCGGCAGACCCATACCGCCCAATCAGGAGGAGGACGACGGCCGGCGTCCCTCGAGCGGCGGGCCGGTGGGCCCGGCTCGGCGGGGGCGCCGGCCGTCGGTCGATCGTCAGCGCCGGCGTACCGGCGCCGTGCTCACTTCTTGCCGGCGGTCTTGCCGTCTCCGGAGTCGGAGGAGAGGGCGGCGATGAAGGCCTCCTGCGGCACCTCGACGCGGCCGACCATCTTCATCCGCTTCTTGCCTTCCTTCTGCTTCTCCAGCAGCTTGCGCTTACGGCTGATGTCACCGCCGTAGCACTTGGCGAGCACGTCCTTGCGGATTGCCCGGATCGTCTCCCGGGCGATCACCCGGCTGCCGATGGCGGCCTGGATCGGCACCTCGAACTGCTGGCGCGGGATCAGGGTGCGCAGCTTGGCGGCGATGGTGACGCCGTAGTTGTACGCCTTGTCCTTGTGCACGATGGCGCTGAACGCGTCCACCGGCTCGCCGTGCAGCAGGATGTCCACCTTCACCAGGTCGGACGCCTGCTCGCCGGAGGGCTCGTAGTCCAGCGAGGCGTAGCCCTTGGTCCGGCTCTTCAACTGGTCGAAGAAGTCGTAGATGATCTCCGCGAGGGGCAGGGTGTAGCGCAGCTCCACCCGGTCGGCGGAGAGGTAGTCCATGCCGAGCAGGGTGCCGCGCCGGCCCTGGCAGAGCTCCATCACCGCGCCGACGTAGTCGTTCGGCGTCAGCACGGTGGCCCGGACCACCGGCTCGTACACCTCGGCGATCTTGCCGGTCGGGTACTCGCTCGGGTTGGTGACGACGATCTCCTGGCCGTCCTCGGTCAGGGCCCGGTAGACCACGTTGGGAGCGGTGGAGATCAGGTCGAGGTTGTACTCGCGCTCCAGCCGCTCCCGGATGATCTCCAGGTGGAGCAGGCCGAGGAAGCCGCAGCGGAAGCCGAAGCCGAGCGCGCCGGAGGTCTCGGGCTCGTAGTCCAGTGCGGCGTCGTTGAGCTTGAGCTTGTCCAGTGCCTCGCGCAGGTTGGGGTAGTCGGACCCGTCGATCGGGTAGAGGCCGGAGTAGACCATCGGCTTCGGGTCCTTGTAGCCACCCAGCGGCTCGGCCGCCGGCCGGCTGTTGATGGTGACCGTGTCACCGACCCGGGACTGCCGGACGTCCTTCACGCCGGTGATGAGGTAACCGACCTCGCCGACGCCGAGCGCGTCGGCCTTCACCATCTCCGGTGAGATGACGCCGATCTCCAGCAGCTCGTGCACGGCGCCGGTGGACATCATCTTGATCCGGTCGCGGGCGCTGATCCGCCCGTCGATCACCCGGACGTAGGTGACCACGCCCCGGTACACGTCGTACACCGAGTCGAAGATCATCGCCCGGGCGGGCTCGGCCGCCTCGCCGACCGGCGGGACGAACTGCCGGACGATCTCGTCGAGCAGGTGCGGCACACCCTCGCCGGTCTTGCCGGAGACCCGGATGCAGTCGGCGGGGTCGCCGCCGATCAGGTGGGCCAGCTCCTCGGCGTACTTCTCCGGCTGGGCGGCCGGCAGGTCGATCTTGTTGAGCACCGGGATGATGCGCAGGTCGTTCTCGAGCGCCAGGTAGAGGTTGGCCAGGGTCTGCGCCTCGATGCCCTGGGCGGCGTCGACCAGCAGCACGGCGCCCTCGCAGGCGGCCAGCGACCGGGACACCTCGTAGGTGAAGTCGACGTGGCCCGGGGTGTCGATCATGTTGAGCACCGCGTGCTCGCCGGCCCGCTCGCCCTCGCGGATGGTCCAGGGCATGCGGACGGCCTGGCTCTTGATGGTGATGCCGCGCTCGCGCTCGATGTCCATCCGGTCCAGGTACTGCGCGCGCATCTGACGGGGATCGACCACGCCGGTGAGCTGCAACATCCGGTCGGCCAGGGTCGACTTCCCGTGATCGATGTGGGCGATGATGCCGAAGTTCCGGATGCGACCGGGGTCGGTGGCACCAGGAGCATTCGCGCCGGGATCGAGCTTCGGTGGCACAGCGGTCCGTTCTGGTCGGCTGACGTGAGCAGGCCGGCGCACCGCCGGCCCCCTCTATGCTCCCACGCCGCCGGCACCAGCCCGCTGCGCGGGCGATCCTCCCCCCGGCACCGGCCTCATTCCAGCGGGGGCTCCACGAAGAGCGCGGCGAGACGGGGCAGCCGCCGCCGGGCCTCCTCCTCGTCGTCGAAGTCCCAGAAGTCGTTGAGGTCGGGCGCGCGCACCGGCTCCCGGTCCGCCGGCAACTCGGCCGCGGTGGCCTTGCGGTACGCGTCCCACGGCACGGCCAGCATCTGCTCGGCGGAGAACTCCTCGCCGCTCAGCGACGCCGCCCGCACCTGCGGCAGCTCCGCCAGCGAGTCGGGGTCGGCGACCGCGCGGGCGAAGACCACCCGCCCCTGGGTCATCAGCCAGCCCCGGAAGTGCTCGAAGCCGTCGGCCGAGGCGCCGCCGTTGATCAGGTACGCGGCACCCCACAGATCCGCCTTGTGCGAGGCGGCCAGCACGCGGGCCTGGTGGCGCGCGTACCCCAAGATGTCCTCCGGATCGCGCTCGGCGAGCAGGGCGACGGCCCGCGCGGCGACCGCGCCCGGCTCTCCCCCGCCGCCGGCCCGGGCCTGGTCGATCAGCTGCCAGAAATCCTCGGTCCTCATGGCCTGGCAGTCTCGCAGATGCCGCCGCGCACGCCGGGGACCAGCGGGAAGAGCGCGACGAGACGCGGATATCGCCGGGCCAGCTCGGCCGGATCGCACAGATCCCACCGCTCGTCGCTGGGGTCGGGCGAGAGTCGCAGCTCCCGCCCGCGTGCCTCCACCGCGTCGTCGAGGCCCTCGGCGAGGCCGGTGATCCGCTCGTACGCGTGGTCGGCGACGTAGTCGAGCGGCTCCCAGTCCGGCCACTCGTCGTCGGCCCAGTCGCGCACCGACCGGCCGGCGAGCCGGCGCACCTGGGGGAGGTCGGCGAGCGCGTCCGGGTCCGCGACCACCCGGTCGAAGACCTCCTGGCCCAGCCCGATCAGCCAGGCCTGAAAGTAGTGGAAGCCGTCGTCGGAACAGAGCCCGGCGCAGATGTGCAGAGCCGGCCCCCACAGGCACCAGAGGTCGGCCCGGGACCGGGCCTCGTCCAGCCGCAGCGCGAAGTCGACCACGTCGTCGGCCGGGCGTTCGGCGAGCCGGTCGGTCAGCCAGGCCACCCGCTCCTCTTGGTCGGCGGTGGCGGTGGCGGAGGCCTCGATGAGCGCCGAGAAGTCGTCGGTTCCGATCACCGGTGCATCATCGCGCTGCGGTACGACACGTACGTCCGGGGCACGATGGCGGGGTGTCCCCGACCTCGCTGCCCCCGGTGCCGTACCACGCGAGCGCCCGCCGCCCGTCGTGGCCGGCGCTGCCGGCGGCGCTGCGGGACGCGGTGGCGGCCCGGCTCGGCGCCCCGGTGGTCAGCGCCCGGACCGCGGGCGCCGGGTTCACCCGGGGCTTCGCGGCCGTGCTGAGCACCGCCGACGGCGGCCGGGCCTTCGTCAAGGCCGCGCCGGCCGCCGAGCAGCCGCACCTGGTCGAGTGGTACGCCCGGGAGGCCGCCATCCTCGACCGGCTCCCGGCCGGTCTGCCGTTGCCCCGCCCCCGCTGGAGCCTGCACGCCGCCGGTTGGTTCGTGCTCTGCACCGACGCCGTCGACGGTCACACCCCGCGGCTGCCCTGGGCGCCCGCCGAACTAGCGGCCACCCTCGCCGGGTACGCCGAGGTGGCCGCCGCCCTCGCGGACCCGCCGGCCGCGCTGACCGGTCTCGGCCTGCCGCACCTGGCCGACCTGGCCCGCGACGACATCCTCTGGTGGGGCGAGGTGGCCGCCGGCCGGGAGCCGCCCCCCGCGCTGCCCGCGCCGCTGCGGGACCGGCTGCCCGAGCTGGTGGCGCT
This sequence comes from Micromonospora sp. GCM10011542, assembly GCF_042650685.1. NCBI lineage: Bacteria > Bacillati > Actinomycetota > Actinomycetes > Micromonosporales > Micromonosporaceae > Micromonospora > Micromonospora sp. GCM10011542. The sequence goes on along the minus strand of NZ_JBHSBO010000049.1, from coordinate 56,758 downwards.
GGAGTCCCGCCTGCCCGGGTACGCCGCCGGGGCGACCGGGCTGATCCACGGCGACCTGCGGGTGGACAACGTGCTGGTCGACACCGCCGGCCGCGCCTGGTTCTGCGACTGGACCTGGCTCTGCCACGGGCCGGCCTGGTTCGATCTGGCCGGTCTGCTGCTCACCGCGTACGCCGGCGGTCTGGACGCCGACCGGCTCTTCGCCGATCACCCGGCGGTCGCCGGCGCACCCACGGACGCCCTGGACGTCACCCTGGCCGCCCTGGCCGGCTACTTCCTCACCACGGCCGCCGCGGCGCCGGCGACGGCCTCGCCGCACCTGCCCGCGCACCAGCGGTGGAGCGGTGAGCAGGCGCTCGACTGGCTGGCCCACCGCCGGGGCTGGTCCCGACCACGCCCAGACGGAGCAGGCCGGCCGGGGGCGTAGCCTGGACGCGACGGGCCGGGTCACCGGCCGCGTGGTGCCGAGCCGTTTTGGCTCGTCCCGGGCGACCTGGTAACCTGGCTCTTCGCGCGGCGATGACGCATGTTCGTCATCCCGAGCACAAGCTGACCAACCCGAGCTATCAAGACGAGGCTGTCGCGTGGCGAACATCAAGTCCCAGATCAAGCGCAACCGGCAGAACGAGAAGGCCCGGCTGCGCAACAAGTCGGTCAAGTCGTCGCTGAAGACCGCCGTCCGGAAGTTCCACGAGGCCGTCGAGGCCGGTGACGTCGAGAAGGCCACCGCGCTGATGCAGGACGCCTCGCGCAAGCTGGACAAGGCCGTCAGCAAGGGCGTCATCCACTCCAACCAGGCCGCGAACCGCAAGTCCGCGATCGCCAAGCGCGTGGTGTCGCTCTCCGCCTGACGACCACCGTCAGACTGTTTTCGGAAAGCCCCGGGCCCCGGCCCGGGGCTTCCGCATGTCCAGCCCCGGCCCACCGCTGCCGCGTAGCGGTCGCTGGTGGTGGCGTCGTCAGGCCGGCGGCTCGGGGCGACCCGGAGGCGGAACCGGCTCGGTGGTGATCACCACGCCGGGCACGCTGTGCCTGATCCAGCCCACCCGGGCCCGGCCGACCACCGGCTCCATCTGCCGGCGGAAGCGGTCCCGTTCCTGCTCGGGCACGAGGGCGGCGGAGCGGACCACCATCGCGGCCACCATGTCGTTGAGCTTGACCATGGCCGCCACCACGGCGGGCAACACCAGCACGGCCCACCAGGTGACCAGCTCGGCGAGGGCGAGCAGCACCGCCAGCGCGATGGTGCCCTCGAAGAAGAGGAAGCAGAGCACGCCGCCGGGGTTGACGAACCGCAGACCGAGGACCCGGGCGTAGAGCGGCCGGTAGCGCTCCTCGTCGGCCGGGATGGTGGCCCACGCCGTCCGGGTCGACCTCGTCACCGGGCGGCGCCCTGCCGGGCGGCGGCGACCGAGAAGACGGCGCGTTCCAGGGCGTACGCCCGGTCGTCCGAGCCGCCCTTGACGGCCGCGTTGCACTCGGCGGCGACCTGCATGGCCCGGACCAGCCCCTCGGGCGTCCAGCCGCGCCCCTGGCGCTGCGCCCGCTCGATCTTCCAGGCCGGCATCCCCAGGCTGCTCGCCAACTGGTACGGGCTGCCCCGCCCGGCCGAGGCCACCCGGGCCACGGTACGCACGCCGTCGGCCAGCGCGTCGGCGATCGGCACCGGATCGACGCCGACGTGCAGGGCCCAGCGCAGCGCCTCCAGCGCCGCGGGCACGTCCCCCACCATGGTCGCGTCGGCGACCGTGAAGCCGGTCACCTCGACCCGGCCGCGGTAGTAGCGGGCCACCGTGTCCGCGCCGATCCGTCCGTCGGTGTCGGCGATCAGCTGGGAGCAGGCGGCGGCCAGTTCCCGCATGTCGTTGCCGACCGCGGCGATCAGCGCCTCGGCGGCGTCGTCGGTGCACTTCCCGCCGGCCCGACGGATCTCGTCGCGGACGAAGGCCACCCGGTCGCGGTGGCCCTTCAGCTTGGCCGCCGGCACCACCGTCGCGCCCGCCGCCCGCAGCCCGTCGGCGAACGCCTTGCCCTTGGCGCCGCCCAGGTGCAGCACCACCAGCTGGACGTCCGGGTCCGGGTTCTTCGCGTACGCCAGCAGCGCGGCGACCAGGTCCTTGCGGGCGTCCTGACCGGCCCGAAGGATGAGCTGCCGCCGCCCGCCGAACAGCGACGGGCTGAGCATTTCGGCGATCTCCCCCACGGTGAGGGCGCTGGCCTGGTACTCCCGCACGTCCACCTCGGGGTCGACGCTGCGGGCCCGGGCGACGGCATCGGCCACCGCGCGCGTGGCGAGCAGTTCCTCGTCACCGAGGACGAGCAGAATGGGGGCGAGGCTGGCGGGGGTCACGTCGCCCATATTCGCACGGGCCACGGCGGGATCGTGCCTGGTCATCGGCCGCTCTGGCGGCGCAGCCCGCACTCAGCGCAAATCCCGACATTCATCCCAGTTGCCTATTTAATCCATAAGCCACCCAAGCGGCGCCGACCGCGCCCTGGGCCGGCGGCCGTCCCACTGAATGTCAGTGCCTCCCTCTAGCCTCAGCGCATGACGATGAACGACCCGGAGGCGGTCCGGCTGGAGTTCCGCGCCATGATGCGCACCATCCTTCGGCAGGAGAAGGTGGGCGACGACACCCTCGGCAGGACGGTCGAGCTGGTCCGCAGCCGGGAGTCGGTGGAGGGCGCCACCGACGAGGAGCTGCGGGTCGAGCTGCGCCGCCTGCACGCCGAACCCCTCGACCACGACGACCCCCAGCAGATCACCGACGAGTTCACGGCCATGCGCTACGGCAGCATGGGGCTGAGCCGGCCGTCGACGCAGGGGCGGGCCATGGCCAAGTTCGTGGCCAATTCCCGCCGTCTCCGCGATGGTGAGATCACCCGTGACGAGTTCGCGCGCATCATGGGCGACGACATCGACGGAGTCCGGTGGATCTGACGATCAGCTGAACAGCTGTCGGAACCCCTCCCGCCACGACGGGTACTCGAGGTTCAGCCCCAGTTCGGCCTTCGCCCTGGCGTTGCTCGCCGCCCGGAGCTGGTTGCCGTAGTAGACGGCCTGCACGCCGATCTGCGCCTCGGCCTCCTCCTCGGAGACGCGCCGTGGCGCGGGGGCGCCCAGGAGCTCGGCCAGGTAGGGCAGCCACTCGGCCTGGGCGGCGGGCTCATCCCCCACGACGTTGTAGATGCCGGGGCTACCCCGGTCGACCGCTTGCACGGCGGCCGCCACCGCGTCGCGGACATGGACCAAGGGGTACTGGCCCGCGCCCTCGCCGACGATCGGCAGGTCGCCCGACTCGATTGCTGTCACCCATTCGCCCCCCGGCCCGATCGCGGTGCCCAGACCGTAGAGGAAGCCGTATCGGAGGACGACGCCGTCGATCCCTGGCGTCTCCAACACGAGTGTCTCGGCCGCCACGTTCGCCCGTACGTGGGTTCGCATCGGCTCCGGAGCGTCCAGGTACAGCGGTGTCGACTCGTCCGTGGGCCCCGGTCCGGTCGGCTGGGTCATGAAGCTGGCGCTCTGCGCGATGACCCGGCGGGTGCCGGCCTCATGAGCCGCCGCCATCAGCGTCCGGGTGCCCTCGCTGCGCAGCCGGTTGGTCATCTCCAGCCATTGGGCGTAGTCACGAGCCGGCGTGGAGAGCGCCGTGATCTGGTTGATGATCACGTCCGGTCCGGCGTCGAGAACCGCCTGCCGCACCGCGGCTTCATCCAGGCCGTTCATCAGGGCCGGCCGCGCCCCGATTGCTTCTATGACGGAGAGGTTCCCGCTCCGGTGGGTGCTGGCCGTGACCTCGTGGCCCTGGCCCACCAGCACCTCGACGAGGGGCCGGCCCAGGACTCCGGTTCCGCCCGCGATGAAGATTCGCACTGCCGTCTCCTCACTGGAACGGGGCGGCGCTCCCGGCTGGTGCGGGAGACAGGTCCGCCACGTACCGTGCCGCGGCCTGTTCGTCGCCGACGGTCGTCGAAATGACCGTATCGCCGATCGCCCGCCCGGTGGCGTGACCCGACCAACCGACAAGCGAACGGGATTCCCTCTTCGCCGCCGGCTCACGACCGGCGGCCCGGCGGAAGACCGCGGCGGACCACCGCCAGGCCGGCCCCGGCCCGGACCACCGCCACGTCGCCGTCGGTGTCGGTACGCAGCACCCGCGCGCCACCGCGGGCCAGCCGGGCGAGCAGCCCCGGATTCGGGTGGCCGTAGGTGTTGCCGGCACCCACCGGCACCAGCGCCACGGCCGGCCGGACCGCGTCGAGGAACGCCGGCTCCTGATAGGCCGATCCGTGGTGGGCGACCTTCAGCACCTCCGCCCGCAACTGCCCGGGCGCGGCGCGCGCCAGCACCTCGTGCTGCTCCTCGGTCTCCGCGTCCCCGGGCAGCAGGATCCGTACCCGGCCACGGTCGCACGTACCACCAGCAAATTGTTGTTCGGGTCGGACCTGGTCCCGTTCAGCGGGTACGGCGGGCCGAGCACCACCAGCTCGACCCCGCCCCACCGGTACCGCGCACCGGCCGCGGTCGCCAGCAGGGGCGCCCGCCCGACGGTCGCCGCCGCCCGGACCAGCTCCCGGCCACTCTCCGGTTCCATTACGGAGGGAACCAGCACGGCGGCCACCCGTCGCCCCCGGAACACGTCGGCCACCCCACCGACATAGTCGGCGTGGAAGTGGCTGACCACCAGCAGCGGCACCTCCCGCACGCCGAGCCGGCGCAGGCAGCCGTCCACCACCCCCGGCTCCGGACCGGCGTCCACCACCACCGCCTGCCCCGGTGCGACCGGCAGCACCAGGGTGCCGCCCTGGCCAACCGCGCAGGCGACCACTACCCAGCCGGGCGGCGGCCAGCCGGTGGCCACCTGCCGGACCGGAAGGGCCCCGAGCAGCGCGACGGCGCCGACCACCGCGACCAGCCGGCGCACCACCGGCCGGCGCACCGCCACCAGCAGCGCCACGGTCAACGCGGCCAGCAGCAGCGCGCCCGGGACCCCGCCGGGCCAGGGCAGGACGCCGGCCGGCAGGCGGGCCAGCTCGCCAGCCAGGCGACGAACTCGGCGCCGGCCGGCCAGACCGGTGACACGACGGGATTAGTGAGCGCGGCAAGGTAGAGGTGATCGACGACGGCACGCTCAAGACCGTCTACCGGTACCCAATGTCGGATGACGAGGAGAAGCAACAACTCTCCATCGTCAGGCTGTCGCTGGAGACTGTTTGAGGGCTGGAAGTGGCCCTACCACGGACAATCCTTGGTCCAGCAGGTCAACATGATGCGCGAGGAGATCCACGAGTCCATCCCGCTGATCGCCCGGCTGGGGAGATCGAGGCAAACCTCACGCCAGACGATCCAGGCCCGCAGATCGCAGCGGACGGCTTTCACTCTTGGGTGTGGAGCGCGGCTAAGCCGCACTGGGACAGTGGCAACGATCGAGCGGCGATCCACGCCGCAGCGGCCGGTCGCCGCGGGCGGTGATGCAGGTTCGCAGCCGCAGCAGCGGATCCGAGGTCTGTGTGGGTTTACGCATGGGCAGCCCCTGGGGGAGACCCCAGACTGGAGGGTCTGTCTGGAGCGGTATCGACCGCTGAGAGCGGCCGTGACCTGGGCTGCAAGCGTTTCTGGGGGTCGTTTCGGGGGTCAGGATCAAGACGGACGGTAGAACGGAGATCGGCACTGACACCCACCTGGCCGGCCACACCGAGGCTGGGGTGCCGGTGCGGTGAGAGTCTGTACGAGTCGAGCCGGTAGGGGCGCTGGTGGGTGGTCGCTGTGCTGGTCATCATCGTTGTCGCTCCATCGTCAGAGGTACGGGTCGGCGTACGGTGCGCGCACCAGCCGCTGCGGCGGCGGGAGCGCCTTGACAGGTCTGGTCAGTGTCTGTCAGCTCGCGGGCCTGCTGACAAACGCGGAGGCTGGTCTGACAGCGGCGGCTCGGTCTGACCGAAGCCGTGAGTTGGGGCTCTGTCATGCGGCCTCCCGCGCTGACAGATCCGGTGCGGGCGGGGTGATCTCGGCTCGTAGGACGCGCACGAGCGGAAGGCCGTGGCTTTGGACAGCTGCTGCCCGTCAGCGCGCAACTGTCGGGCAAGGGCCTTGCGGGACAGCGGGTTCGCCTCGGCGGTGAGTATGCGGGCGGCGGTCCCGGCGGCCGGGACCAGCGCTACGACCTCCGGGCCGCACTCGTCGGCCGACGCCTGGTTGTCCCGGCGGTCCGGGACCGGCCGGAGACTGGTCCGCGACGGCGGGACCGCGGTCACTGAGTCCCGGACCGCAGCGGCGGTGACGGGGACCGGCTAGCGGGTGTCCGGGACCAACGCGTCGACAGTCAGCGGCGGTCCGGGCTCGGGCGGCGTCCCGCACGGCCAAGCGGGCCGCCGGTGGCTGCCGCTCCGCAGACCACGCCGAGACCGACCGCGACCGCGGTCCACGCGCAGTGGCGGACGGTGGCCGGGGGAAGGCCGAGGTGACCGAGCAGGTGCAGTGCGCCAGCCGCCGACAGGCCGGCCGCCGCACCGGCCAGCAGCAGGACCGTGCGGGCGCCGAGGTGCAGGCCGGCCAGCACGGTGAGCCAGGTCCCCACGGCCAGCCCGGCCAACCGCACGTCCGCCGGTGCCGCGCTCCGGCCACGGGCTGCCCGCTCACACGGGCACCAGGTCCTTGAGCTGCTCGTAGCGGGCGTCGCCGAGGCCCTCGACCTGGCGCAGGTCACCCACCGGCCGGACCCGCCGGGCTGGTCGCGGTGGGTGCGGATCCGCTGGGCGAGCACCGGCCGGACGCCGGGCAACGCGTCGAGCTGCGCCAGCGTCGCGGTGTTCAGGTTCAGCGGCCGGCCCCGGCGGCGGGCACCCCACCCGTGAGCGGACCGGCCGCGCCGCCCGCGACCGGCGGTGGCGTCCCGCCAACCACGATCAGCTCCCCGTCGGTGACCTTGCGGGTTGGGGTTGAGCAGGGCCACCTCGACTCCGGGCAGCGCACCGCCGGCCGCCTGTGGCGCGTCGGCGAGCCGGGCACCGGCCGGCAGGCGCAGGTCTGCTGCTAAGGCGCCGGGGTCAGCGGGCCTTCGGATCCAGGCCGAGTACGGCCCGTCCGCCGTCCACCGGCAGGGTGACCCCGTTGACGAAGCTCGCCGCCGGGGACAGCAGGTACGCCACCGCCTCGGCCACCTCGTCGACCCGGCCGATCCGACCCACCGGATGCAGCCGGGTCAGCTCGGCGTCGATCCGCTCGGCGTCGGCGGGATCCTGGGCGGCGACGAAGTTGGCGTGCCGTTCGGTGGCGATGGAGCCGAGGGCGACCGCGTTGGCCCGGATGCCGTGCCGCCCGTACTCGACGGCCAGCGCCCGGGTCAGCCCCTCCACCGCCGCCTTGGAGGTCGAGTACGGCAGCGCGCCCGGCACCGGCCGGCGGGCCTGGCGCGAGGACACGTTCACGATCGCGCCCCCGGTGCCGGCGGCCAGGAACCGGCGCACCGCCGTCGCGGCGCCCACCACGGCCGGGCGCAGGTTGCGTCCGATCAGGTCCAGCACCAGCCCGGCCGGCGCGGAGTGCAGGTGGGCGTCCCGGAACACCGCCGCGTTGTTCACCCAGCCGGTCAGCGGCGCCGCCCGTTGCGCCAGGGCGGCGGCTCGCTCGGCGACCTCCTCGTCGCCGGCGTCGCCGACCACCGCGACCAGCCGGTCGGCCGCCGGATGCCCGGTCAGCCAGTCCACGGCGTCGGCGTCGCGCTCCACGACGACCACCGTGGCGGCGGTCGCCACCAGGCGTTCCACCACGGCACGGCCCACACCGCGACCCCCGCCGGTCACCACACAGGACATCGTCAGGCAGCCGCCCGGCGGTGTACGACCACGCAGGCCAGGCCCGGGCCGGCGTGCGCGGCGACCACCGCACCGGCCTCGGAGACGTACGCGTCGCGCAGCCGGTCGCCGAGCCGGTCGGTCAGCGCGGCGAGCAGCGCCTCGGCCCGCTGCGGCGCGGCGAGGTGGTGCACCGCCAGGTCCACCTCGGCGTCGCCGGCGGCCTCGACGGCCAGGTCGACCAGCCGTGCCACTCCCCGGCTGGCGGTACGCACCTTCTCCCGCAGCACGATCGCTCCGTCCGGCATGTGCATGATCGGCTTGACCGACAGCGCGGTGCCCAGCAGCGCCGAGGCGGCGTTGATCCGGCCACCTCGGCGCAGGAACTCCAGCGTGTCGACGTAGAACCAGACGGTGGTGCGGGCGACGGTGTCCAGCGCGGCGTCGCGTACCCCGGGCAGGTCGGCACCGGCCGCGGCGGCGGTGGCGGCGGCGATCGCCGGGAAGCCCAGGCCCATGCCGGCCGACCGGCTGTCCACCACGGCGACCCGGTCGCCCAGGTCGGCGGCGGCCAGTTGGGCCGCCTCGACGGTGCCGGAGAGTTCGGCGGACAGGTGCACCGAGACCACCCCGTCGGCGCCGGCGTCGAGCAGCCGGCGGTACGTCAGGGAGAACTGCTCCGGCGCGGGACGGGAGGTGCTGACCGTGACCCGCCGGCCGCTCAACGCCCGGGTGGCGTCGGCTGGATGGATCTCCACCCCCTCCAGACCCTCGGCGCCGTTGAGGACGACGGTCAGTGGCACCACGGTCAGCCGGTGCGCCTGCACCAGCTCGGAGGGGAGGTAGGCGGTGGAGTCGGTGACGACCGCGACGGGCATGCCCGGCACGCTAGCCGATCTCGGCGACCAACGCCGAGCCGCAGCGACGCAGAACGGCCGGACCCGCACCGGTCGCCCGGGCGGTCCGACCGCTGCAAGACGCCCTACCGGTCAGACCGCGTCGGCGACGGCCGGGGCGGTGACCAGGCCGACGTTGTGCGCCCGCAGCTGCCAGCCCCGGACGTCGTCGTGGCGCAGCTCGGTCCAGTGGCAGTTGGCCAGGGAGCCGATGGTGCGCAGCACGCCGGGATCCCAGCCGAGCAGGTGCCCGACGCCCTGCCGGGAGCCGCCGCCGTGGGTGGCGATCACCACGGTGCCGCCGGGCGCCGCGTCGGCCGCCTCCTGGAGTGCGGCGGCGACCCGGATGCCCAGGTCGTGCAGGGGCTCCAGGTCGGCGCCAGGGTCGGGGTCACCGGCCCGCCAGCGCGCGTACTCGGTGGGAAAGCGCTCGACGACCTCGGTGAGCAGCAGCCCCTGCCACTGGCCGAAGTGCCGCTCCCGCAGCCGCGCGTCGGTGCGGACCGGCAGCCCGGTGAGCGTGGCCAGCGCGGCGGCGGTGTCAGCCGCGCGGCTCAGGTCGCTGGCCACGATGGCGTCCGGCCGCAGCGCCGCGAGCAGCGGCGCCGCGGCGTGGGCCTGGTCACGGCCGAGCTCGTTGAGGGGTACGTCGGTCTGCCCCTGGACCCGGTTGGCGGCGTTCCAGTCGGTGTTGCCGTGCCGCCAGATGATCAGCCGAGTCATTCGGCCGAGGCGCCGGACCCGGTGGCGTCGGCCTCGACCAGGTCGCGGTCGACGAACGGGATCGTCGGGCAGTCCTTCCAGAGCCGGTCGAGGGCGTAGAACTCACGCTCCTCGGTGTGCTGGACGTGCACCACGATGTCGACGTAGTCGAGCAGCACCCAACGACCGCCGCGCTCACCCTCGCGCCGCACCGGCTTGGCCTTCTCCGGCAGCTCCAGCAGGCGCTCCTCGATGGCGTCAACGATGGCGAGCACCTGACGCTCGTTCGGGGCGGCGGCGAGCAGGAACGCGTCGGTGATGGCGAGCTGGTCGCCGACGTCGATGATGACGATGTCCTGCGCCTTCTTGTCGGCGGCGGCCTGCGCGGCGGCTTGTGCCAGCTCGTGAGCGCGTTCGGAAACTGTCACCGTTCTCCTTCGATCAACCGTGCGATCCTCCAAGCGTCTCACATGCCGTGGCGCGGCGACTCGTCAGTTCTGGTCGATTACCCGGCGGAAGGCCCCCAAAGCGGGCGTAATTACCGCTGATACAGGCGTCGCTTGGCGATGTACTGCACCACACCGTCGGGCATTAGGTACCAGACCGGCTCACCGCGGGCGACCCGCGCGCGGCAGTTGGTGGACGAGATGGCCATCGCCGGCACCTGCACCAGGCTGACCGTGTCGGCCGGCAGGTGCTTGTCGGTCAACTCGAAGCCGGGCCGGGTCACCCCGATGAAGTGAGCCAGCTCGAAGATCTCGTCCAGGTCCTTCCAGGACAGGATCTTCTCCAGCGCGTCCGCGCCGGTGATGAAGAAAAGCTGCACCTTGGGGCCGTACTCGGCCTGCAGGTCGCGCAGGGTGTCGACCGTGTAGGTGGGGCCACCCCGGTCGATGTCGACCCGGCTGACCTGGAACCGCGGGTTGGACGCGGTCGCGATGACCGTCATCAGATAGCGGTCCTCGGCGGGGCTGACCGGCTCGTCGGCCTTCTGCCACGGCTGCCCAGTGGGTACGAAGACCACCTCGTCCAACCCGAACCGGTCCGCGACCTCGCTGGCCGCGACGAGGTGCCCGTGGTGGATCGGGTCGAAGGTGCCGCCCATGATGCCGATCCGCCGGATGTCTTCCTCCACCACCCGATCGTAGGCCGGGGGTCGGCTGCGACTTTCCCGGCCCACATCGCGCCCGCCTCGCGGGACAGCGGCTCAGGGGTCGCGGCGGCATCACTCGTGGCCATATACTCGTGGACAAATAATCGGATGCGAGCATGGAGGCCGGTCATGCCGAAGCGCCGCAAGGTCGGCAATCTGCTGGCACTGGCCGTGCTCTCCGCCCTCGTCCAGCGCCCGATGCACCCGTACGAGATCGCCACCGCGCTGCGGGCCTGGGGCAAGGACCAGGACATGGAGATCAAGTGGGGGTCCTTCTACACGGTCATCCGTAATCTCGACAGGCACGAGATGATCGCCGCGGTGGAGAGCGTGCGCGAGGGCCGCCGTCCCGAGCGCACCGTCTACCGGATCACCGACGCGGGGCGGGCGGAGCTGGTCGACTGGGCCCGCGAGCTGGTCTCCACACCGATGCCGGAGCACCCGCGCTTCCGCGCCGGCCTCTCCGTGCTCGCCGCGCTGCACCCCGACGAGGCCACCGCCCTGCTGCGGCAGCGGCTCGGCCTGCTGGTCGACGCGATCACGGCCGACCGCGCCACGCTCGACGAGCACCTGCGGGCCATCCCGCGGCTGTTCCTCGTCGAGACGGAGTACGACCTCGCCATGCGGGAGGCGGAGGCGGCCTGGCTGCGCGCCCTGCTCGACGAGCTGACCTCGGGCACCTACCCGGGGCTGGACACCTGGCGGGCCTTCCACGAGACCGGCGAGATGCCGGCCGAGCTGACCGAACTGGCAGAAAGGACCAGCCCACCCGACTGACGAAGAACGGCCCCGGCGGGGTGCGCCAACACCCCACCGGGGCCCTGACCTCGGAACCACACCTGGGAAGGTGCCCGGCCCGAAGCGGCAACCACGAGGATAACCGGGCTCCCTCCCAGGTCGGTTCCGCACGCGCACGGACCGACGACCCCAGGGAGAGAAGCATGACCACGGTACGAACAGCGCTCGTCATCGGCGGCGGCATCGCCGGCCCGGTGACGGCCCTCGCGCTGCGCCGCGCGGGCATCACCGCCACCGTGCACGAGGCGTACCCGGGCACCGCCGACGGCATCGGCGGCACCCTCGCCCTCGCGCCCAACGGGGTGGCCGCCCTGGGCGCGGTCGACGCCGACGAGGCCGTGACCGCGACCGCCACGCCGATCCGGCGCACCGCGATGGCCGTCGGCCGCCGCCGCATGGACCTGCCGACGCTGGCCGACGCGCCGCCGCTGCGGGTGGTGCACCGCGCCGACCTGCACCGCGTCCTGCACGACCGGGCGGTGGCCGAGGGCATCGCGTTCGAGTACGGCAGACGCCTGGTCGACGTCCACGAGACGGGTACTGGCATCACCGCCCACTTCACCGACGGCAGCACCGCCAGCGCGGACATCCTCGTCGGAGCCGACGGCATCCGCTCGACGGTGCGGACCCTCATCGACCCGGCCGCACCCGGGCCACGGTTCACCGGGCTGCTCGGCTTCGAGGCGGTGGCCCGGCACCGGGTGGACGCCGAGCCGGGCACCATGACCTTCGCCTTCGGCCGGCGGGGCTACTACCTCTACTGGCCGGAGCCCGGCGGCGGCACCCGGTGGGGCGTCAACCTGCCCCGGGAGCGGCCGATGAGCCTGGTCGAGGCCCGCGCGGTGCCGGCGCAGGAGTGGCTGCGCACGCTGCGCGACACCTACGGCGACGACGACCCGGGCGGCGAGCTGATGCGGACCAGCACCGCCGACGGCCTGCAGGTGGTGGGGGCGTTGCAGATCATGCCGCCGGTGCCGCACTGGCACCGGGGCCGGATGGTGCTGGTCGGCGACGCCGCCCACGCGCCGTCCAACAGCTCCGGTCAGGGGGCTTCACTGGCCATCGAGAGTGCGCTGCAACTGGCCCGCTGCCTGCGGGACCTGCCCGACGTGCCAACGGCGTTCGCCGCCTTCGAACGACTGCGCCGCGACCGGGTGGAGAAGGTCGCGGCCCGCGCCGCCCGGATCAACCACGCCAAGGCCCCGGGGCCGGTGGCCCGCGCCGTGCTGCCGCTGCTGCTGCCGCTGCTGGCGCGCACCGTCATGGACCCGGAGAAGACGGTCGCCGTGGAGCAGCGCTACCGCATCGACTTCGACGCCCCGGTGACTGCGGATCCGGCGTTGCGCTGACCCGGGTGCGGGGTGGCACACCATCGCCCTGTGCCACCCCGCCCGGTGTCACGCCCCCGCGGCGGCCACCGCCGTGCGGGCCACCAGCGCCCGACGCAGGTCGTCGTCGGCGTCGGTGACCACCCGGCGCAGGCCGGGGGTCAGGTCGTCGCGGGCCAGCAGCGCCGCGGCCGCCTCCCGGGTCGGCTGCGCCACGGCGTAGCGGGGGAAGGCCAGGCTGGCCACCCGATCCGCCGTCCAGGGGGTACGCCGACGTGCGGCGGCCGGCATCTCCGCGAAGTACCGCTCGACGTACGGCGCGGTGAGCTCGACCTGCTCGGGCTGCCAGAACCCCTCGGCGGTCGCCTCCAGCAGCCGGTTGGACAGCTCGGTGTCGCGCACGATGATCTCCCACGCCGCCTGCTTTGCGGCCGGGTCGGGCAGGCTGGCCCGGCAGCGGGCGGCCCGCTCCGCGCCGGCGGCGCTCGGGTCGGCTGCCGACTCGGCGGCGATCTCCGCCTCGCCGGCCGCGCCGAGCACCACCAGCCGGCGCAGCACCGCCCAGCGCAGCTCGGCGTCGACCGCCAGCCCGGCCGGCACGCCGCGACCGGCGAGCCAGCCGGTGAGCAGGTCGGCGTCGGTGGTGGCGGCGATCCAACCCCGGGCCGCGGCGAGCTGCAACGACTCCCCCGCCGCAGCGCCGTCGAGGAGCTGCCGGCACGCGGCGGCCACCCGGGCCAGGGCCGCCGAGCGGGCCAGCGGGTCCAGGTAGCGGTCGACCAGGGACCGGCTCAGGGTGAGCACGTCCTCCGCGATGATCACCTCGGTCTCGGCGGGCAGCGCCGCGGCGATCAGGTCGACCACGCCGGCCACCGGGCGCTCGCCGTCGGTCGCCGCGTCCAGCACCTCGGCCCAGAGCAGCGCCCGGGCCAGCGGGTCGGCCAGCCCGGGCAGCACCAGCGGTACGGCGTCCGCCGAGGCCGGATCGAGGCGTACCTTGGCGAACGTCAGGTCGCCGTCGTTGGGCAGCAGCAGCCGGGCCGCCGGCGCGCCGGTCAGCTCGCCGAGCACCGTCCGCCCACCGTCGGTGTCCGGGTCGAGGTCCACCTCGGTCCGCTCCACCGTGCCGTCCATCGAGTAGCGGCCCACACCGATCCGGTGCGGACGCAGCACCGGGTGCGACTCCGGCGCCGTCTGCACCACGGCCACCTCGGTGTAGCGACCGTCGGCGTCGACGGTGACCTCGGCCCGCAGGGTGTTCACTTGGGCCCGGCGCAGCCAGCGCTCGGCCCAGCCGGAGAGGTCCCGGCCGCTCGCGGCGGAGAGGCTGGCCAGCAGGTCGGCGAGGGTGGCGTTGCCGAAGCGATGTGCGGCGAAGTGCGCGTTCAGGCCGGCGAGGAACGCCTCGTCCCCGAGCCAGGCGACCAACTGCCGCAGCACGCTGGCGCCCTTGGCGTACGAGATGCCGTCGAAGTTGAGCAGCCCCTCGTCGGCGTCGGCCACCCTCTCGGGGGCCACCGGATGGGTGGAGGGGCGTTGGTCGGCGGCGTACCCCCACGCCTTGCGGCGCATCGCGAACGTCGTCCACGCCTGCCCGAACCGGGTCGCCTCGGCGGTGACCCGGGTGCCCAGGTATTCCGCGAAGGACTCGTTCAGCCACAGGTCGTCCCACCACCGCATGGTGACCAGGTCGCCGAACCACATGTGCGCCATCTCGTGGGCGATGGTGGTGCCCCGTAACTCGCGCTGGCTGTCGGTGACCGCCGAGCGGAACACGTAGTCGTCGCGAAACGTAACGATGCCCGGGTTCTCCATCGCGCCGGCGTTGAACTCGGGCACGAACGCCTGGTCGTACTTGCCGAACGGGTAGCGCTCGGTGAAGAGCTGGTGGAACCGGTCCAGGCACTGCCGGGTGATGGTGAAGATCTCCTCGGCGTCGGCGTCCAGGTGCTCGGCCAGCGACCGCCGGCAGTAGAGGGCCAGCGGCACGCCGTCGTGCTCCGCCTCACGGACGTGGTACGGGCCCGCGATCAGCGAGAAGAAGTAGGTGGCCAGCGGCGCGGTCGGCGCGAACTCCCAGCGCCCGGGCTCGGGGTTGGCGGCGACCGCGGCGTTGCTGGTCACCGTCCACTCCGGTGGCGCGGTGACCGCGAGGGTGAACGACGCCTTGAGGTCGGGCTGATCGAAGGCGGTGAAGATGCGCTGCACGTTGTCCAGGAAGGTGACCGCGTACAGGTAGGTCTCGCCGTCGGCCGGGTCGACGAAACGGTGCATCCCCTCCCCGCTGTTGGAGTACGCCATCTCCGCCGAGACGGTGAGGGTGTTCTCCGCGCGCAGGTCGGTCAGCGGCAGCCGGTTGTCGGTGAGCGCGTCCGGGTCGACGTCACGGTCGTTGAGGCGTACCGCCAGCAGCTTGGCGGGCTTGACCTCGGCGAACGTCTCGGTGCCGGGGGTCGCCCGGAACCGGATCGTGACCTGCGAGCGGAACCGCTCGCCGCCGCCGGTCAGGTCGAGGTCCACCTGATAGGACTCGACGGTAATGGCTGCGCCACGCGCGGTCGCCTCTACACGGGTCAGGCTCGGCATCCGCTTATCCTGCCCGATGGGGATCCGCAGGCGGTCCCCACGACCCCCGGCACTGGAGGAAAGAACCATGGCGCAGCACCCCAAGGGCGACTTCGACCTCTCTCGGGCGGTCTGGCAGCGAGCCGAGGGGGACACCTCCGACAGTGCCGTCGAGGTCGCCTTCGTCGACGACCTCATCGGCATGCGCAACTCCGCCGAGCCGGACGGACCGGTGCTGGTCTTCACCCAGGCCGAGTGGGACGCCTTCGTGGCCGGCGCCCAGGACGGCGAGTTCGACCTGGACTGACCGCCGTCGCCGATGTCGCGGTGTGCCCACCGGGGACAACGCGACCTGAGCGAGACGGCCGTGGAGAACCCGGTCAGGGGCGAGCGGCCACCTCGACGCAGTTGCCACCACCAAGCTCTGGTCATCAGTCGCCGTCGCCCCAGCCGAGGTCGCCCGGGCCCGGGGCGTGGTGGAAGCCGGGATGGTCGGCCACGTCGACGCAGCGCTCGCCGTCCGGGCCGACCGCGCCGCAGAACAGCCGCTCGGCCCGGTGCCAGGCGTCGGCCGGCGACAGGGCGCTCGCGCCGAGCGCCACCTCGGGGCGGAGCAGGCTCAGCGCCTCGGCGTAGCCGACCGCCAACTCGCGGGCGTCGGCCGCGCTGGCCGCGGTGAAGCCGAGGTGCATCGTGAAGTATCGGAGTCGCCGGGTGGGTCGTCGCCCCGGCGGCCCGATCAGCGCCCCGTCGTCCCCGCCCCGCCCGGAACCGAGCGCCCCGAACGCCCGACGCTGCCGCCAGTGCGGCGACCTGTTGTCCCGCATCCGTCCTCCCCGTGATCCGTGGTCGCGGCCCCGGCCACGCCACCGCCACACCCGCCCGACCGCCCGTCGGTGCCGGCCCCTCACCAGAGCCAACCAGGTTCCCGCACCGGTGGGAGGGGCCAGCAGACGCCCGATCCGGTGGCCGCCGCGAACGGACGTGCCGCCGGCACCGCCGACCGGCGCCCGTCCCCAGCGGCCGGCGGCGGGATTCAGGGGCGCTGACCGGGGTAACCGCAACCGGCCCGCACGACCGGGCGGCCGGCGCCGGCCGTCACCCCGCGTGAGGAGATCCGATGGCGAGCATGCCGGCCGACCGCAGCCCGGACAGCACCCTCGCGTACCTCCGCGCCGGCTACCGGTTCATCGGTGAACGCTGCGACCGGTACGGCAGCGACATCTTCCAGACCCGGATCCTGCTCACGCCGACCATCTGCCTACGCGGACGGCCGGCCGCGGCGCTCTTCTACGACACGGAACGCTTCCAACGGCAGGGTGCGATGCCGCTGCGGGTGCAGCGGACGCTCACCGGCCGACGCGGCGTCCAGAGCCTGGACGGAGCGGAGCACCACGACCGCAAGGCGATGCTCATGTCGATCATGACGCCGACCGCCATCCGGCAGCTCGGGCAGCTCTTCGACGCCGAGTGGCGGGCCCGGATCCCCGCCTGGGAGGGCTCGCCGCCGGGGGTGGTGCTCTACGACGAGCTGGGTCGGATGCTCACCCGGGTGGTCTGCGCGTGGGCCGGAGTTCCGCTGGCCCTGTCGCAGGTCGACCGCCGCACCGTGGACCTGCACGCCATGATCGAGGGCCCGGCGGTGGTCGGCCCCCGGCACTGGCGCGGGCTGCTGGCCCGCCGCCGTGGGGAACGCTGGATCGCCGACGTCATCGAGCGGACCCGGATCGGCACCCACCCGGCCCTCGCCGGCAGCGCGCTCAAGGTGATCGCCGAACACCGGGACGCGAACGACCGGCTGCTGCCCCGCCGGATCGCCGCGGTGGAACTGCTCAACGTGCTGCGGCCGGCCGTCGCCGTGGACCGGTACATCGTCTTCGCCGCGCTCGCCCTGCACGACCACCCCGCGTGGCGGTGGCGGGTCCGCGACGACGACGCGGCCACCGAGCAGTTCGTCCAGGAGGTGCGCCGGTACTACCCGTTCTTCCCGGCGGCCGCGGCCAGGGTCCGGCGCGCCTTCGACTGGCAGGGCCACCACTTCCCGCGCGGCCGGCGGGTCCTGCTCGACCTGTACGGCACCAACCACCACCCGACGCTCTGGCCGCAGCCCGAGCTGTTCCGGCCGGAACGCTTCGCCGACTGGCCGGGTGATCCGTTCGCCCTGATCCCGCAGGGCGGCGGGAACCACGCCACCGGGCACCGCTGCGCCGGCGAGTGGATCACCATCGACCTGATGAAGCGGGCGGTGACCAACCTGACCGCCACCATGCGCTACGAGGTACCGCCGCAGGACCTGGCGCTGACCCTGCACCGGATGCCGGCGCTTCCGCCCAGCGGCTTCCGGATCGCCAACGTCCGCCGCACCGCCTGACCCCCGCCGATCCCGCACCCGCCGCCCGGCGGGAGCAGCGGATGCGGGGCCGGCGGGAGGTTCAGGGGTGCAGGACGCTGCGCAGGCAGCCGTCCTGCTTCTTCTCGAACAGCTCGTAGCCGCGGGCGCCCTCGGCCAGGGGCAGCGGGTGGGTGGCCAGGTAGCCCGGATCCATCTCGCCGGCGGCGATCCGGTCCAGCAGCATCGGGATGTAGCGCTGGGCGTGCATCTGGCCCATCCGCAGCACCAGGGCCTTGTTCATGGCCGCTCCGAGCGGGAACTTGTCGACCAGGCCGGCGTAGACCCCGACGATGCTCACCGTGCCGCCCTTGCGGCAGGCCATGATCGCTTGCCGGACCGACGTGGGCCGGTCGGTCTGCAACCGGGCCGTCTGCTTCGCCTTGTCGTACGCGTAGGTCGGCCCGACGTCGTGCGACTCCATGCCGACCGCCTCGATGCAGGCGTCCGGCCCGCGCCCGGCGGTCATCTCGCGCAGCGCCTCCAGCACGTCGGTCTCGGCGTAGTTGATCGTCTCGACGCCGACCCGGTCGGCCGCCGTGGCCAGCCGGTCCGGGAACCGGTCGATGACGATGACCCGCTCGGCGCCGAGGAGTTGCGCCGACCGGGCCGCCATCTGCCCGACCCCGCCGGCGCCCCACACCGCGACGACCTCGCCGCCGGTGAGCCCGCAGAAGTCGGCGGCCATCCAGCCGGTGGGCATCGCGTCCGAGGCGAACACCACCGAGTCGTCGGGCACCCCGTCCGGTACGCCGAACGCGCCGACGTCGCCGAACGGCACGCGGATGTACTCGGCGTGTGAGCCGGCGTAGCCGCCCGCCGCGTGCGAGTAGCCGAGGATGCCGGCGGGCGAGTGCCCCCACAGCTTCTCGGTGAAGACCGGCTGCGGGTTGGAGTTGTCGCAGAGCGAGTACTGCTCGGTCCGGCAGTACCAGCACCCACCGCAGGCCACCACCGACCCGACCACCACCCGGTCGCCGACCGAGTGCCGCCGGACGCCGGGACCGGTCTCCACCACCTCGCCCATGAACTCGTGGCCGAGGATGTCACCCTCGCGCATCGCCGGCAGGTACCCGTTGATCAGGTGCAGGTCGGAGCCGCAGACGCTGCTGGCCCGGACCCGGACGATGATGTCCCCCTCGGCGCGGATCCGAGGCTCCGGCACGTCGCGTACCGCCAGCTTGCCGACGCCTTCCCAGCAGAGCGCCTTCACGCCCGTCCTCCCGTCGTCAACTTCTCCCGGGCCTTGTCGGTCGCCTTCTCCTGTGCCGGGCTGCGGCCGGACGGGTCGCGGCGGGTGTCGACCACCTGGCCGCACTCGATCAGCGACTTCACCCGGCGCAGGGTGTCGCGCAGCGCCAGGTCCGGCTCCTGGCTGCTGGCCAGGCCGATCAGCCGGCGCAGCGGGCCGGAGCGGTACCGCAGCTCCGCGCGGATCTCGGTGCCCCGACCCTGCGGCGCGTCCACCAGCGCGATCCGCCCCATCTGCGCCACCGGGCCCTTCTCGACCCGCCAGCTCAGGGTGCCCGGCCCGTCGACGGTGAGTTCTGCCTGCCACTGGGTGTCGCCGCCGGACGGGTCGCGGGAAACGCACCACCACCGCTGCTCGTCCAGCTGCTCCAGCGTGGCCCACTCGGCCAACGCCCGGTCCAGCCGTTCCCGGTCGGTCCAGAAGCCGATCACCGCATCCCTCGGCCGGTCCACGGTCACCCCACGGCGCACCACGTACCAGCCGTCCTGTCGCTCGGGCTGGCGGCGGTGCCGCCGCCGCGCCACCGTCCGCCCGACGCCGACCGCGGTCACCGCGGTGACGCCGAGCAGCGCCCACCTCGTTCCGTTGCTGGCCATTCCGTCTCCTCCACCCGGGGGTCCGGGGATGGACCGCCCGTACCGGCAGCGCTACCCGGGGTGGGCCGACCGAAACGACATGTCGGTTTGATCTGCCGGAATGCGGGCACCTGCTGCGGGCGCCCGCCCGTCCGCGGGCCCCGACCGCCCGCCCACCGGCGGGCCGCCCCACCGCCGTCCGGGAGGCACATTGCCCTTCGATGCCAGCGAGTACGGCCGGCACATACCGGCCGACGTCTACGACGAGGCGTTCGCGCATCTCGACCCGACCGACGCGGTCGAGCGGCTGGTGGCGCTCGCCGAGGGCGGACCGGTCTGCGAGTTCGGGATCGGCACCGGCCGGCTGGCGCTGCCGCTGCAGGAACGCGGGCTGACCGTGGCCGGCATCGAGGGGTCGTCGGAGATGGCCGGCCGGCTGCGGAAGAAGACGGACGGCGATCGGATCGAGGTGGCCATCGGCGACTTCACCACGACCCGGGTGCCGGGTGAGTTCAACCTGGTGCTGCTGGCGTTCAACACGATCTTCGCGCTGCCCGACCAGGCCGCGCAGGTGGCGTGCTTCCGCAACGCCGCCGCCCACCTGCGTCCCGGCGGCCGCTTCGTCATCGAGGCGTGGGTGCCCGATCCGGGCGCGTTCCGGGCCGGCGCGGCGCTGCGGCCGGTGCGGGTGGCGCAGGAGGAGGTGTTGCTGGAGGCGGCGCTGCTGCACCCCGCCGAGCAGCGGATGACCACCACCAAGATCAGGCTCACCGGCACCGGGGTGGACCTGCTGCCCGCGAACCACCGCTACGCCTGGCCCGCCGAGCTGGACCTGATGGCGCAACTGGCCGGGCTCGCCCGGGAGCACCGGTGGGCCGACTGGACCGGCCGGCCCTTCGGAGACGACAGTCGCGACCACGTGTCGGTCTACCGCCGGCCGGTGTCGCCATGAGCGCCCCGACCCGCCCGGGAGGGCCGCCCGGAGGCCCCGACGACTCCCGCCGCCGCCCTGCCCGTTCCGGCCGGGCGCCCGTCGGGGCCGCGGGCGCGCCGCCCACGCCGGGTGACCGGTCCGCCGGGCGCCGCCGGCCCGGCGTCCGGTCGCGCCGGCTGCCGCTGGCGTACGTCCTGCCGCTGCGCTGGTCCGACGACGCCGACCTGGCCGAGCTGACCGGCTACCTGCGCTGGCTGCGCGGCCTGGCGGAGGTGACCGTGGTCGACGGCTCGCCACCCGAACTGTTCGCCCGGCACGCCGCCGCCTGGCGGGGGCTGGTCCGCCACCTCCCGCCGGACCCGGCCCTGCACGGGGTGAACGGCAAGGTGACCGGGGTACGCACCGGGCTCCGCGCCGCCCGTCACGAGCACGTGGTGATCGCCGACGACGACGTCCGGTACGACGAGGCCGCACTGCGCGAGGTGCACCGGCTGCTGAGCCGGGCCGACCTGGTCCGCCCGCAGAACTACTTCGACCCGCTGCCCTGGCACGCCTGGTGGGACACCGGCCGGACGCTGCTCAACCGGGCGCTCGGCGCGGACTACCCGGGCACCCTGGCGGTGCGCCGGAGCACCTTCCTCGCCATGGGCGGCTACGACCCGGACGTGCTCTTCGAGAACCTGGAGCTGATCCGCACCGTGCGCGCGTACGGGGGCACCGAGGCGACGCCGGCCGGGCTGTACGTCCGCCGGCTGCCACCGGACGCCGCGCACTTCCGCGGCCAGCGGGTACGCCAGGCGTACGACGATCTGGCCCAGCCGGCCCGCCTGCTGACCTCGCTCGCGGTCGTGCCGGCGCTGGCGGCGGCCCTCGCGTCCCGCCGGCACGGGCTGCTGCTCGGCGCGGTGGCCACCACGATCGGCCTGGCCGAGCTGGGTCGACGGCGGGCCGGCGGCACGGCGGTCTTCCCGCCGAGCACCGCGCTGGCCGCGCCCCTCTGGCTGCTGGAGCGCGGCGTGTGTGGCTGGCTGGCGCTCGGGAGGCGGGTGCTGTTCGGCGGCGTCCGCTACGCCGGCGGCCGGGTCCGCCGCGCCGCCCACTCCGAACGCACCCTGCGCCGGCGCCTCCACTCCCGCTGACCCACCTGCGTCTCCACCTGCTCGCCGATGAAGCGACGCGGGAAGGCCCGGAAACGCGACAGCTCGCGGGCACCCCGAGGGGTGGCCGCGAGCTGTCGCGGTGCGGTCGGGCCGGGTCAGTAGTTCACCTGCTGGCGGGACTGCTGGGCCTGGTCCTTGACGTCCTGCGCGGCGGATTTGCTGTCGTCCTTGACCGTCTGCACGGCGTCCTGGGCGGTGGACTTCACCGACTCGGCGGCATGCTGGGCCGGCTCGCGCAGCTCCTCCTTGAGGTCGCTGGCCGCCTCGCTCAGCTTCTCCTTGACCGCCCCGCTGTGCTCGCTGACCTTCTCCTTGACCTGGAGAGCGGCCTCCTGCTCCCGGCGGGAGGCCGGGATCAGCGAGGAGACCAGCCAGCCGACGCCGAACGCGATGAGCCCGGCGGCCAGCGGGTTGCCCTCGGACCTCTGCCGGATCACGTGCGGCGCGCGGTGCGCCGCGTCGCTCACCGTCGAGGCCGCCGAGTGCGCGGCGTCGCTGACGCTGGAGGCCGCCGACGAGGCGCGGTCACCCACCGAGGAGGCGGCGTGGCCGGTGCCGTGGCCGAGGTCAGACGCGGTTCCCATGACCTTGTCCCTCACATTCTGCAGCGCGGAACGCGCCCGCTGCTTACGGTCGTCGACGATGCGGCTGGGGCTGACCTTGTACGCCAGCGCGTCCACATCGGAGCTCAGGCTGTTGCGGGTGGCTTCGATCTCCCGGCGGATCTGGTCGGGGTCGGTGCTCATCGGGTGACTCCCTCCGGGTGGGGCTTGAGCGCGTCGGGGATCCGCTGCACGCTGTCGTTGGTCTGCTGGAGGCCGCGGATCCGCTCCGCGTTCTTCTTGGCCATGGAGTAGAGGACGGCGGCGACCACGGCCCAGAGCACGGCCACGATCAGCGCGGCCAGGCCGGAGTCCATGACGTTATCCAGGAACTGCCACACGGCGATGGAGACGAAGAGCGCCACCATGTAACCGCCGAACCCGGCGCCACCGAAGAGCCCGGCGGCCTTGCCCGCCTTCTTGCCCTCCTGCCGGATCTCGGCCTTGGCCAGCTCGACCTCCTGGCGCATCAGCGTCGACAGGTCGGTCGTGACCTGGCGCATCAGGTCACCGAGAGAACTGCCCTTCACCTCCGCCGCGGAGTGCGGGGCACCCGCGTCGGAGGCGTAACCGGAGTCCAGCCCGGACCCCTGCGTCGGCATGCTCATGCCGTCGCCTCCCTTCGAATCATGCGGTGGATCACGGGCGGGTGGTGCCGCTGGACGGAACGCCGGGCAGCGGGTCGGTCTGGCTCACCGGCGGCAGGGGCTGGCCGGTGCCGGTCGGCTCGACGTACCCGCCGGGGGTCGGGTCGGCGTAGGTGCCAGGGGTCGGGTCGGCGTAGGTGCCCGGGGTCGGGTCGAGGTAGCCGCCGACCGGCTCCGTGCGCTGCACGGGAGGGGTCGGGATGACCGCGGTGCGCTCCGGGTCGTACGCGCCGGAGCCCCGGTAGGCGGTCGAGCCGGTGTCGGAGTCGCCCGCGGAGGAAATGCCGCGGGTCAACCGACCGGCGAGCACGCCCAGCACGGCCGCGCCGACCAGGAAGGTGCCCGGGCTGCGCCGCGCGTAGTCGCGCACCTCGGCGATGAGGTCGCCGGGCTCGCGCTCCTCGAGCCAGCCGGCCACGCCGTGCACCCGGTCGGCGGCCTGGCGGGCCAGCTCACTCACCGGGCCGGCCTGGCCACCCTGCTCGGCCATCGAGCGCATCTCGTCGGCCAGCGAACGGAGCCCGCCGGCGGCCCGGCGCTGCTGCTCACCGGTCTGGTTGGTGATGTGGCTGCGGGCCTCGCCGTAGAGGTTGCGGGCCTGGCGGGCGGCCTCGCGGCCGACCTCGGCGCCCTGCTCCTTGGCGGTCTGGGCGACCGCGCCGCCGGCGTTCGCGGCCTCGGATCCCACCTGGCGGGCCTGGTCGCGGACGCCGCCGCCGTTGGTCGACTCCTGCCCGTACGTGGAAGACGTGGGTGACAGATCGTAAGTCATGATTTCCCTTCCGCTCGGAAAGTCGTCGCGGTTGTGCTGGGGGGTGCGGCAGCGCTGCCGCGGCCGCTGACAATTCACCTACCCTCCGTTTCGGCTTCCATACCTCTTCGCGGATATCTCTGCGCGACCGGGCGGAACGACTACAAAATGGAGGATCGCCGGGCTGCGTCACGTCGCCGCCGCGGACAGTGGGATTCCCGGGGCCGACAGATCCACGGAGGGGTGGCAGCGATGGCACGGAACGCGCGGGGTGGCCGGTCGGCCGGGCCTAAGCCCCGGGTGCAGCTGGCCACGCTGGCCGTGGCCGGGGTCTTCCTCCTGATCGGCATCCTCGGCTTCATCCCCGGCATCACCACCGACTACGACCAGCTGTCCTTCGCCGGGCACCACTCCGAGGCCGACCTGCTCGGTCTGTTCCAGGTGTCGATCCTGCACAACGCGCTGCACCTGCTCTTCGGACTGGCGGGGCTGGTGATGGCGCGCAGCCTCGCCGGGTCCCGGCTCTACCTGGCCGGCGGCGGCGCGCTCTACCTCGGCCTCTGGCTGTACGGCCTGGCGGTGGAGGCGGTCGACGAGGACAGTGTGGTGAACCTCCTGCCGATCAACAACGCCGACAACTGGCTGCACCTCGCGCTCGGCTTCGGCATGATCGCGCTGGGGCTGCTGCTCTCCAACCAGGTGGGCACCGGCGGGCGGCTGGACACCCCATTCGACCGGCCCTGACCGGGCCGCGCGCCGGTTTCGCGGCCATGTCGACCCGGGTATGCGAGGGCGATCCGCGAGGGAGGTCGGAATGCCACGCTGGCTCCGCAACAACGCACTGACCGTCGCCATGCTGGGCGCGTTCCTGGTCTTCCTGGTGCTGCAGAGCGTCTTCGGCTGGCAGACCCACAACGAGGAGCTGACCGAGTTCGGCGCCGCCCCACTGAGCTGGCCGGCCTACCTGACCACCGGGCACTTCATCGAAGCGGTCTTCGAGAACTGGGAGTCGGAGTTCCTCCAGATGGGCGGGTACGTGCTGCTGACCGCGTACCTGGTGCAGAAGGGATCGGCCGAGTCGAAGCCGGAGGACCAGACCGACCGGCCGGCCGACGACGAGCGTCGGGCCACCCCGGAATCTCCCTGGCCGGTGCGTGTCGGCGGCCTGCCGCTGGTCGTGTACCGCAACAGCCTCTCCATCGCCCTGCTGCTGATCTTCGTCGGCTCGTTCGTCGGTCACCTGCTGGGCGGCACGGCACAGTACAACGAGCAGCAGGCGTTGCAGAGCGGGGCGCAGCCGATCGGGGTGTGGGAATTCCTCGGCACCAGCGACTTCTGGTTCCAGTCGATGCAGAACTGGCAGAGCGAGTTCCTCGCGGTGGGCGCCCTGATCGTGCTGAGCATCTTCCTGCGCCAGCACGCGTCGCCGGAGTCGAAGCCGGTCACCGTCGCGCACGCCAAGACCGGCGACTGAGCCGCGCGGTCGCGGCCCCGGCGGTCAGGCCGCGACCGGCAGCCGCTTGGCGAAACAGACGCTGTACGGGTTGTCGACGTACTCCCCGTAGACCGGGATCCGGTCGTACCCGGCCGACGTGTAGAGCCCGATCGCCGCCGGCAGGTAGGTGCCGGTCTCCAGGCAGACCACCGAGTGCCCCTCCCGGAAGGCCAACTCCTCCAGGGCCGCCAGCAACTGCCGGGCGATGCCCCGGCCCCGGTACGCCGGCCGGACGTACATCCGCTTCACCTCGCCGGTGGCGGCGTCGACCGACTGGAGTCCGCCGCAGGCGACCGCCCGCCCGTCCACCACCACCGCGAGGTAGCGGATGTCGTCGTGGGTCCGGGTGACCTGCCCGTCCAGCCCGCCATCGGCCTGGCGCAGCTCCCGCTGCTGGGCGGTGACCAGGGCGGCGATCTCCGGATTCGTGACCGGACGCGACTCGATCAGCATCCAGCCCACGCTAGGCGGTCGGCATTTCGCGGAGGTTTCCGGCAGTCAACCCGATCACGGAGCGCAACGGGCTATTCGGCGTCGTCCTCGTCGTCGTCGATGTCGGCGTCGACGTCGTCCGTCGTGTCCGCGTCCAGGCCGTCCGCCGAACGCACCCGGCGTGCCTTGCGCGCGGCCAGCCGCTCGGCCGCCGACGCCCGGTTCGTCTTCTCCTCGAGGCGGATGTCGGTGCCCCGGTTACCCGGCACGAAGTCCACCCCCGCGTAGAGGGTCGGCTGCCAGTCGAACTCGCGCTCGCCGATCCGGACCAGGTCACCGGGCTGGGCGCCGGCCTTGGCCAGCTTCTCCTCCACCCCGAGGCGGGCCAGCCGGTCCGCCAGGTAGCCGATGGCCTCGTCGTTGTCGAAGTTGGTCTGCTTGACCCAGCGCTCGGGCCGGACGCCGCGGACGGTGAACGAGCCGTCCGCCCGGGCCTCGATGGTGAACCCGGCGTCGTCCACGGCCGCCGGCCGGATGACGATCCGGGTCGGCTCGGCCGGCGGGGCGGCCTTACGGCCGGCGTCGACCAGCTCGGCCATCGCGTAGGTGAGCTCCTTGAGCCCCTCGCGGGTGGCCGCGGAGACCTCGAACACCCGGAAGCCCCGCTCCTCCAGATCCGGACGGACGATCTCGGCGAGATCCCGGCCGTCCGGCACGTCGATCTTGTTCAGCGCGACCAACCGCGGCCGGTCGGCCAGTCCACCGTACTGGTTCAGCTCGGCCTCGATGGTGTCGATGTCGGCGACCGGGTCCCGGCCGGGCTCCAGGGTCGCCGTGTCGATCACGTGCACCAGCACCGAGCAGCGCTCGATGTGCCGCAGGAACTCCAGACCCAGGCCCTTGCCGGTGGCCGCGCCCGGGATGAGACCCGGCACGTCGGCCACGGTGAAGGTGTGGTCGTCCACCCGGACCACGCCGAGGTTGGGCACGAGGGTGGTGAACGGGTAGTCGGCGATCTTCGGCTTCGCGGCGGAGATGACCGAGATCAGCGACGACTTGCCGGCCGAGGGGAAGCCCACCAGGCCGACGTCGGCGACGCTCTTGAGCTCCAGCACCACGTCGAGGTGGTCGCCGGGCTCGCCCAGCTCGGCGAAGCCGGGGGCCTTGCGCTTGGCGTTGGCCAGCGACGCGTTGCCCCGGCCACCGCGACCACCACGGGCCACCTCGAAGGTGGTGCCGGCGCCGACCATGTCGGCCAGGACCGTGCCGTCCAGGGTCTGCACGACGGTGCCGTTGGGGACCTTGAGCACCAGGTCGTGGCCGTTGGCCCCGTCCCGGTTCGACCCCGCGCCGCCCCTGCCGTTGTCCGCCTTCACGTGCGGGCGGAAGTGGAAGTCGAGCAGGGTGGTCACCTGCGGGTCGACGACCAGGGACACGCTGCCGCCGTGCCCGCCGTTGCCGCCGTCCGGACCACCGAACGGCTTGAACTTCTCCCGGAGGATGGAGGCACAACCGTGCCCGCCATCGCCGGCCTGCAGATGCAGCACGACCCGGTCAACGAACGTAGCCACGGTGTCAATCCTTCCAGCGAGGTCCGACCCCGCGCGTGAAAAAAACTGAGCGGGCCGGGACCCGGAGGTCCGCGGCCCGCTCAGCCAGAAAACTACTGCTGCGGAACGATGCTGACGGTCTTGCGACCGCGCTTGGTGCCGAACAGGACCGCACCGGCCGACAGCGCGAACAGCGTGTCGTCGCCGCCACGGCCGACCAGGTCACCGGGGTGGAACTTGGTGCCACGCTGACGGATGAGGATCTCACCCGCGCTGACGACCTGACCACCGAAGCGCTTCACGCCGAGTCGCTGGGCCGCGGAATCGCGACCGTTACGCGAGCTGGACGCACCCTTTTTGTGAGCCATTGGAGGACGACCTACTTCCCGCTGGAGATGCCGGTCACCTTGACCTGGGTCAACGGCTGGCGGTGACCCTGGCGCTTGTGGTAGCCGGTCTTGTTCTTGAACTTGTGGATCTTGATCTTCGGGCCCTTGGTGTGCGCGGCGATCTCGCCGGACACCGCGACCGAGGCAAGCTTCGCCGCGTCGGTCACCAGGTCGTCACCGTCGACGAGGAGCACCGCGGTGAGCTTCACCGCGTCGCCGGGGGCACCGGCGAGCTTCTCGACCTCGATCACGTCGCCCTCGGCGACCTTGTACTGCTTGCCGCCGGTCTTGACGATCGCGTACATCGGAGGCGGACTCCCTGTCGTTGAGGCTGCTGGCGGTCGTCCCCGCGGCGGCTCGCCGGGTAGCAGTGCACGGCGGCGCGGGCACACGGGAACTCGGCACACCAAGGTGCGCCGCAGGTTAGCGTACGCCATCGCCGGGCCGGATCCCAAACCGGCCCGGCCTGGTCAGCGGGTGCAGAGCTGGTCCAGGCGCTGCTGGAGCCGGTCCAGCTCGGTCTCGTCGATCGAGCCGACGTCCGCGCCGAGCGCGGCGACCTCGGTGCCGATGTCGGTGAGCAACGTCTTCAGCTGCGGGTCGGTGGCCTGGGCGGACTGCTGGCGCAGCGCGACCCGCCAGCCGGCCAGCGCCGCCTCGGCCCGCTGCCGGCCGGCCTCGGCCGCGGCCCGATCGCCCGCGCCGACCGCCGCCACCATCTGGCCCAGTTCCGCCACGTACGTGCGCAGCGCGGTGCTGCCGGCCCGCTGTGCCGCGGCGCACACCCGCGCGGTGTCGCCGCCCGGCGCCGTGGGCGTGCCGGTCGAGACCGCCGGGCCCGACGCCGTGGCGCCGCTCGCGCCGGTGGTGGCCCGCCCCTCACCGGCCGGCCGGTCGCTGGCACAGCCGGCCCCGCCCCAGAGGGCGGCGGTCAGCACGGTGACGGCGAGCAGACGACGCATGTCCTCCTCCTGACCGGGACGGCCGATCGGGCCGGAGGCGGCCGCACGGACAGCGTCCCTCCCCCTGCACTTTCCGGGGAAGGGACGCCGTCAAACACCGGGCCGGTCAGGCGGTCACGGACGGGTCCGCCGACGGGCACCGCCGCGGCGGGACCGGCGTCGACCCGTACCGCCCTCGGTGCCCTCCTCGTCGGCGTCGCCGTCGGTCACCGCGTCCGGGTCGTCCGCCGCCGCCAACCGGGCCGACTCGCCCTGCTGGCTGTCGGCGACCGCCGGCGCTGCGGCGGTCTCCGACTCGTAGCGGGACAGGTCGTAGCCCATCGTGTCCTGGTAGTCGGCCTCGACGTCGGTACCGCTGTCGGTCTCGACGACCTCGACCACCGCGCGCTCGGCCGGGGCGCTCTTGCGTGCCCGGCGGCGCGAGGAGCCGCCGCTCGCCTCGGCGGCCGGGGCGGCGACCGACGAGGCCACCGCCTTGACCTTCTCCCCCGCACCGGCGGCACGCGGCTTCTCCGGCACCGGCTCGGTGTGGATGATGACGCCCCGGCCCTTGCAGCACTCGCAGGTCTCGCTGAACGCCTCCAGCAGGCCCGCGCCGATCCGCTTACGGGTCATCTGCACCAGGCCGAGCGAGGTGATCTCGGTGACCTGGTGCTTGGTGCGGTCCCGCCCGAGGCACTCGGTCAGCCGGCGCAGCACCAGCTCGCGGTTGGACTCCAGCACCATGTCGATGAAGTCGATCACCACGATGCCGCCGATGTCACGCAGCCGGAGCTGGCGGACGATCTCCTCCGCCGCCTCCAGGTTGTTACGGGTGACCGTCTCCTCCAGGTTGCCCCCGGAGCCGGTGTACTTGCCGGTGTTGACGTCGATGACCGTCATGGCCTCGGTACGGTCGATCACCAGTGAGCCGCCGGAGGGGAGGAAGACCTTGCGGTCCAGCCCCTTGATGATCTGCTCGTCGATCCGGTACTCGGCGAACACGTCGCTGGTGCCGACGTGCCGGCGTACCCGGTCGACCAGGTCCGGCGAGACGTGCGACAGGTACGACTCGACCATGTCGTACGACTGCTCGCCCTCGATGATCAGCTCGCGGAAGTCCTCGTTGAAGAGGTCCCGGACGACCCGGATGACCAGGTCCGGCTCCTCGTAGAGCAGCACGGGGGCGCCACCCTCGGCGGCCTTGGCCTGGATGTCCTCCCACTGCGCCTGCAACCGCTTGACGTCGCGGGCCAGCTCGTCCTCGCTGGCGCCCTCGGCGGCGGTCCGGACGATCACGCCCGCACCGTCGGGCACGAGCTTCTTGAGCACGTCCCGCAGCCGCTTGCGCTCGGTGTCCGGCAGCTTCCGGCTGATCCCGGACGCGTTGCCGTTGGGCACGTAGACCAGGTGCCGGCCGGAGAGCGCGATGTGGCTGGTCAGCCGGGCGCCCTTGTGCCCGATCGGGTCCTTGGTGACCTGCACCAGCACCGAGTCACCGGAGCGCAGCGCGTGCTCGATCGAGCGGGCCCGCCCCTCCAGGCCGGAGGTGTCCCAGTTGACCTCGCCGGCGTAGAGCACCGCGTTGCGGCCCCGGCCGACGTCGACGAACGCCGCCTCCATGCTGGGCAGCACGTTCTGCACCTTGCCCAGGTAGACGTTGCCGGCCATGGTGCCGGAGGAGTTGCGGGTGACGTAGTGCTCCACCAGCACCCCGTCCTCCAGCACCGCGATCTGGGTACGGTCACCGCGCTGGCGGACCGCCATCACCCGGTCGACCGCCTCCCGGCGGGCCAGGAACTCCGACTCGCTCAGGATCGGCGGACGGGTACGGCGCTGCTCGCGACCGTCCCGGCGGCGCTGGCGCTTGGCCTCCAACCGGGTCGAGCCGGAGACGCCCTGCACCTCGTCGACGGTCCGGCGCGGCTCGCGGATCTTGACCACGGTCGGTACGCCGTCGTCGGCGGCACCCTCCGTGTCCCCGGCGCCCCGGCGACGACGCCGCCGGCGACGACGGGTCAGCCCGTCCCCGCCCTCGGTCTCCTCGTCCTCATCGCCCTCGGCCTCGACCTCGGCGGTCTCCTCCTCGGCCTGCGCCGCCTCCTCGGACTCCTCGTCCTCGGCCTCGTCGGCGCCGCCCTTGCCGCGGCCCCGGCCCCGGCGACCGCGCCGCCGGCGGCGACGGGCAGCGGCGCTGTCCTCGTCTTCCTCGTCCGACTCGGCGGCCTCCTCGGCCTCCTCGATCGGCTCCTCCTCGGCCTCGACGGCCTCGACCGGCTCCACCGGCTCGATGTCGCGACGACCGCGCCGGCGCCTGCGGGACGGCTCGACCGCCTCCTCGGCGGCCGGCTCCTCGGCCACCGGAGTGGGCTCCGCGGCCCGGGTGACCGGCACGGCGTCCGGCTGCGGCGCCATGAACAACACGGTCGGCGCGGAGAGCGCCGCCCGCCGGCGGCGGGTCCGCGGCTGCTCCGGCTCGGCCTCGGCGGCCGGCTCGATCGGCTCGTTCGTGCCGCCGGGAACGGAGACGCCCATCGGCACCTCGCCCGAGCGGTCCTCGGCGCCACTGGTCCGGGGCTCGGCGGCAGGTTCCGCCGGAACGGTCTCCGGCGCCTCGGCCTTCCGCGGCTCCTCGGCGGCCGACGGTGCCTCAGCGCCCGGCTGGGTGATCGCCGACGGTGCCTCGGCACCCGGCTCGGTGGTCGCCGGCGGCGTCTCGGCGGCGGCCGGCGCGGCCTTCTTCCGGCGGGTACGGGTGACCTTGACCGGCGGGACGACCTCCGCGGAGGCCTCCTCGACGGCGGCTGCGGCCAGCGGCTCCTCGGTGGCCGCCGCGGGGGTGGCCTTGCGGCGCCGCCGCGGCGTCTTCGGAGCGGCGTCCAGGTCGCCGGAGACCGGCGCGAAGACCTCGGCCTGCGGCGCCTCGGCACTGCCGGCACCGCCGGTCGGTGCCTCGATCGGCGCGTCGGTCTGCTCAGGCTGGTTCAGAGGGGTGGCCCGGCGGCGGGTCGCCCGGGTCCGGCGTGCCGGCGGGGCGAGTTCGGCGGCGCCCGCACCGGCCGGCTCGCTGGCGGCCGGCTCGGTAGCGGCCGGCTCGTCGCCGCTTGCCGCGCTGGGGACCGCGGTGGCGCCCTGCGCGCTCTCGGTGTCAGCCAACTCGGTGTCAGCCAACTCGGCGTCGGCCGGGTCGGGGGCGCCGGTGGGGTCCGTGACGGCGGCGCCGTCGACGGTGGTGCTCTGGTCAGCGGTGTCGTCGGCCGGCTGTGAACCGGTCCGTTCGCCGCCCTCGGGCTCGTTCTCGAGCATGGACGTTCTCCAGTTCTGGCTGCCCCGGGCGCGGGTGAGCGCTGCCACGCAGGGTCGCCGCAAAAGTGTTTCCGCCGGGCGCGCGTGGTGCGCGACCGCCGAAGTCTGCCTGCCAGAGCACTGACCGTCGGTCAGTGCCCAACGATGGCTGCCCCGTCGCGGTCCGCATCCAACGGATCCGCGATCGCACCCTGCGCGGTCAGCGTGCCCTGAGCCAGCCGGGTCACCCTCGGCGAGACCGGCGGCTCCAGGTCGGCCACCACGCGGAGGCCGGAAAGGACGTCATCGGGCCGTACGGACGGGGTGACCTGCCGCACGACCAGTTCGAGTATCGCACACGGTACGGCCGGCGCCCCGGAAGGCGTCTCGGTCGGCGCAGGGACATCGATGGAGATGACGGCGGCACGGGCGTCGAAGGTGCGCCTGCCCTGCTTGGTCATCCGCTCTACCAGCACCTCGTCGGCGGCGGTGAAGGCGTCCACGGCGGCGCGCAGCACGGCCGGCTCGAC
Organism: Micromonospora sp. GCM10011542; assembly: GCF_042650685.1. Lineage (NCBI taxonomy): Bacteria > Bacillati > Actinomycetota > Actinomycetes > Micromonosporales > Micromonosporaceae > Micromonospora > Micromonospora sp. GCM10011542. Next base: position 24,587 of record NZ_JBHSBO010000049.1, on the reverse strand, counting down.
CTGGGGCAGCTCGATGTACCAGTGCGACGCCTCGATCCGGTCGGCCAGGCTGCCCCCGACAGCGACCACGGCGTCCAGCACGTCCAGCCCGGGCGAGAGCGCGGCGTCCAGCGCGGCCCGCAGCGCGGCCGGGTCGACCTCCGCCTGGAGGCCGATCTCCAGGTACTCCGCCTCGCTGGCCACGCCGGTGGGCGCTGCGCTGGCGTAGGAGATCTTCGGGTGCGGGGTGAAGCCCTGGGAGAAGGCGATCGGCACGCCGGCCCGGCGCAAGGCCCGCTCGAAGGCCCGGGCGAAGTCACGGTGCGAGGTGAAGCGCAGCGGCCCCCGCTTGGCGTACCGGATGCGGACGCGCTGGACGACCGGCGCCTGGCCGCCCTCGGGTTGAGGCTTTCTGGCGATCGTGGGCTCCTCGGGTTACCTGCGTGTCCGCCCATCCTGGCGCAGGGCCCGTGACGGTACGCAACCGGGGCGGTCGGGTGGCGGCGCCGAGCCGGTGGGAAACGGTCAGCGCGGCCGTGCCGACCCGCCGCAGAACCCCGACGGCCGGCCGGAGACGCACAGGGTCACCCGGCCGGCCACGGACGATCAGGACCGGTTGCCGCTCCCCGGCGGGGCGGGCGGCGCACCCGGAGGCGGGGCGTAACCCGACGGCGGGGCGTAACCCGACGGCGGGACGGAGGTTCCGTACGCGTCGGGCGGGGCCCAGCCGCCGGGGGAAGCCTGGTCGAGCAGCCCGTCCGGTACGCCGGCCGGCAGGGTCGCCTCGCGGCGGTACCGACGCCGGTTCCAGATCAGGAAGACCGCCAGCCCCAGCAGCAACGCCAGCACCACGGCGATGCCGATGACGATAACCATCACCTGCTGGTCGGTGGGGCCACCACGGTCACCGTGCTGGGTGACGTCGAACTCCTCGGCCGCGTCCGCCGTGCGGACCGGCTCCGGTGCGGGTGCGGCGGCCCGGTCGAGCAGCGGGTTGGCGGCGACCCGCGGCACGTTCGCGGTCAGCGCGGTCACCGGGTCGATCAGGCCGAAGCCGTACTGCGGATCCCGCCCGGACGGTCCGGCGTCACGAGCGGTCCGGACGATCCGGTTGATCACGTTCGCGGCGTCGAGGTCGGGGTACTTCGCCCGGATCAACGCGGCGAGACCGGAGACGATCGCGGCCGAGTCCGAGGTGCCGTCACCCCAGCCGTAGCCCCCGTCGGGACCGATGTTGTAGATGCCGTCCCCCGGTGCGGCGACCACCGCTTCCGGCCCCTGGGCGGAGCCGGACCAGAAGGCGCCACCCCGGGTCGTTCCGGTCACCGCGAGCACGCCGGGAACGTTGGCCGGCGCGAGAACCTTCACGGCGCCCTGGGCGGTGTTGCCGGCGCTGACCACCACGACGACGTCGCGGTCCAGCGCGTACCGGATGGCGCTCTCCTCCTCGGGGGTGACGGCCGACGGCTTGCCCTGGGACAGGTTGATCACCTTGGCTCCGCCGTCGACGGCCATCCGGATGCCGCGGCTCACCGCCACCTCGTCCCAGGAACTCTCCCTGCCCGCGCGCAGCTTGATGGGCAGGATCTTCGCGCCGGGCGCGATGCCCGCCACGCCGTCGCGGCTGGCGTTCGCCGCGATGATGCCCGCCATGTGTGTGCCGTGGCCCTGCTCGTCGGCCCGGCCGTCCCCGGAGGCGCCGTAGCTGCGGCCACCGGGTAGCACCTGACCCCGCAGGTCCGGGTGGGTCGCGTCGACGCCGGTGTCGATCACGGCCACGACCACGTCCCGCCCGGTGGAGAGCTTGTGCGCCCGGTCGATCCGCAGCTCGTCGAGATACCACTGCTCGGTCCGCCGAGGCGCGGCGGTCGCCGGCTGGGCGACCCCGAGCACCAGGAGCACCGCCAGCAGGCAGGCCGTGACCGGCCGGCGCGCAGCGACGTTCACCCTCATCCGTCCGTCCTCATCGAAGGACACCCGGGGACGCCCCGTCGTCGGAGCCCCACGGATCGTCGTCCTCAGTCAACCACGACGAGTGCTCCGAGCCGGTGCCACCGCCGTGCCCGGCGCCGCCCGCGCCGCCCATCATGGCGCCGCCCATCATGCCGGCGCCCCCCATGCCGGCGCCGCCCCGCGCGCCGCCGGCCATCCCGGCGCCACCGGCCATCCCGGCGCCCCGCGCGGAGGCGGCGCTGCGCAGCGCGTTCGCCGCGCTGGTCAGCGGCGGCGTCTTGCCGTTGCCGCCGCCCACCATGCCGGGGATACCGCCCACACCGATGCCGCCGGCCGCGCCCACGCCACCGCCGGATCCGATCCCGCCGGCGGCACCCAGAGCACCGCCGCCGAAACCACCGCCGGCACCGCCCAGACCGGCGCTGCCGACCCCGGTGCCGCCGAGGCCGCCACCCAGGCCGCCGTACCCGCCGCCGACGCCGCTCGGCGTGGCACCGGCCAGACCGCTGCCGTAGCCATCGTCGGCACCGGGATAACCGGAGCCGGTGGGCGGCGTGTACGAACCCGAGCCGCCGGTCGAGGAGCCGTCGCCGAGCCCGCCGGAGGTGGGCGGAGAGAACGGGCCGGCGCTGGTCGTCGGGCCGCCGCCCACGTCGCCGACGCCGGGCGGCCTGCTGCCGATCAGCGGGGGGTTGCCGATGTTGCCACCGCCGCCGCCACCACCGCCGCCACCGCCACCGAGGTCGCCGACGTCGGGCCGCCCCTTCGGCAGAGTCCGGTCGTCGGGCCGGTAGCTGTCCTGCTCGGTTCCCGGTGGGATCACCTTCAGCTTGGGACGCTCGGTGTACACCGCCTGGGGCAGCGGCGACATCGCCGAGTTGGCCGCCTGCTGGTTGTCCCGGTACCAGTTGTCCAGGTGGGACTTGGTGTCCCAGAAGCCGCCCCGCTTCTGGTCACCCGCCTGGCCGTCGACCTTCATGGTCGCCTCCAGGTCGTCGGCCTTGTCGCGGAACGCGCCGTCGGCGTACGACCCGGGATTGTTCTGGTAGTCCTGGCGCAGGGCGGCGAGGAAGCCCGAGCTGCTCTCACCGTCGCGGGCGTCGTCGAGCTCGGTGCCGTTGGGCAGGCTCCACTCGTTGAAGCCGAAGTCGTCCATCAGCGGGATGGGGATCGTGGCGACCGCCTTGCGGATGTCACCCTCGATCCGCGACAAGGCGCCGCTGACGTTGCTCGCGTCGGTGATGAGCTGCTCGATCTGCCTGCCGATGCCGCTCAGGTGCTCGCGGTAGGCGTCACCACCGCTGCCCTTCCAGCCGGCGAGCAGGCCGGGCAGGCCGCCGACGTGCGGGCGCTCCTGACCCGTCGCGACCGGGCCGACGAACGAGCGGCCGACGAGCGCGTCGCGCAGGTAGCCCAGGCCGGCCGAGAGGTTGCCCCATCCCACACCGACCGAGCCGACCGTCTCCGGGTCCGCGGAGAGCGTCACCTCGCGGACGCACCGCTCCCAGGTTCCTCCAGCCATGCCGTCCCCCTCAGGCCGTGTACGGGTAGGTGGGCGTGCCGCCAGCGGTGGGAGGCGGAGCGGCGGACTCCAGCAGCCGCTCGATCTCCTTGCCGTTCGCCGCGTTGCGCTCCTCCGTGTCGCGGAACGCCTTGGCGATGTCCTCGGTGCCCTGCTTAAACGCGGCGAGCTTCGCCGAGAGCGACTTGAGGTGCATCTCCATGTTGGCCGTCGACTCGGTCAGCGCCTGCCACTGCATGCGGGCGTCCTCGTACGCGCCGAAGGGGGTGCCGTTCGGAACGGTCTGGGCGTTGTTGCTGTCGCCCTTCATGCGTTCCTTGATGCGCTCCATCTCGTAGCTGATGGTGTCGTCGACGTACTGCTTCAGACGCTCGACGTAGGCCGCCGCCGCGTCCAGATCCTCAACGCTGACGTGCAGATCGCCGGTGTTCGGCGGCGGGATGCTACCCATGCGCTTCCTCCCCGTTGCCGACCCGCCGGGTCGGTCCATGTCAGACGCAGCGTATCGAGTGCGGCCGACTCGGGGCAGCCCCGACCGGCACCGACAGACGTCACCCACCGGTCGTGGACCGGTGGGTGACGTGTCGGATGTGGAGGATCGCGGTTCACCGCCGCCCGGCGCTGCCCCGCGAGGGGCGGTCAGGCGGGGTGGCCGTGCGCCGGCACCTTCATGCCGTTGCCGCCCAGCGGGGTGAGGGGAAGCAGCTTCTTGCCGGTGGGGCCGATCTGGATCTCGGTGTCCATCGACGGGCAGACGCCGCAGTCGAAGCACGGGGTCCAGCGGCAGTCGTCCTGCTCGTACTCGGACAGCGAGTCCTGCCAGTCCTGCCAGAGCCAGTCCTTGTCCAGGCCCGAGTCCAGGTGGTCCCAGGGCAGGACCTCCAGCTCGTCGCGCTGCCGGGTGGTGTACCAGTCGAGGTCCACCCCGAACGCGGGCAGCGTCTCCGCCGCCGCCTGCACCCAGCGCTGGTAGGAGAAGTGCTCGCTCCAGCCGTCGAACCGCCCGCCGTTCTCCCAGACCCGGCGGATGACGGCGCCGACCCGGCGGTCACCGCGGCTGAGCAGGCCCTCGATCAGCGACGGCTCGCCGTCGTGGTAGCGGTAGCCGATCGCCCGGCCCAGCGAGCGATCCGAGTTGATCGCCTGCTTGAGGATCTTGAGGCGGTGGTCGATGACCTCCGGGCGCTCCATCGGAGCCCACTGGAACGGGGTGTGCGGCTTGGGCACGAACCCGCCGATGGAGACGGTGCAGCGGATGTCCTTGGAGCCGGTGGCGGCCCGACCGGCCTTGATCACCTCGTGCGCCATGTCGGCGATCTCGAGGACGTCGTCGTCGGTCTCGGTGGGCAGGCCGCACATGAAGTAGAGCTTCACCTGCCGCCAGCCGTTGGTGTACGCGGTGACGACCGTGCGGATGAGGTCTTCCTTCGACACCATCTTGTTGATGACCTTGCGGATCCGCTCCGACCCGCCCTCGGGGGCGAAGGTCAGACCGGTACGCCGCCCGTTGCGGGACAGCTCCTGCGCGAGGTCGATGTTGAAGGCGTCCACCCGGGTCGACGGGAGCGACAGCGAGACGTTGGTGCCCTCGTACTGCTGGGCCAGGCCCGAGCACATGTCACCGATCTCGGAGTGGTCGGCCGAGGAGAGCGAGAGCAGACCGACCTCGTGGAAGCCGGAGAACTCCAGCCCCTCGCGCACCATCTGCCCGACGGTGGTGATCGACCGCTCCCGCACCGGGCGGGTGATCATGCCAGCCTGGCAGAACCGGCAGCCCCGGGTGCAGCCCCGGAAGATCTCCACCGCGTACCGCTCGTGCACCGTCTCGGCCAGCGGGACGAGGGGCTTCTTCGGGTACGGCCAGGCGTCCAGGTCCATCGTCGTGCGCTTGTGCACCCGGAACGGCACGTCCGCGCGGTTCGGCACGACCCGCTGGATCCGGCCGTCGGGCAGGTAGTCCACGTCGTAGAAGCGCGGCACGTAGACGCTCTCGGTGCGGGCCAGCCGCAGCAGCAGCTCGTCGCGGCCACCCGGGGAGCCCTCGGCCTTCCACTCCCGGACGATCGCGGTGATCTCCAGGACGGCCTCCTCACCGTCGCCGAGCACGGCGGCGTCGATGAAGTCGGCGATCGGCTCCGGGTTGAACGCGGCGTGCCCGCCGGCCACGATCACCGGGTCGGCGTCGGTGCGGTCGGCCGCGAGCATCGGGATGCCGGCCAGGTCGATCGCGGTGAGCAGGTTGGTGTAGCCCAGCTCGGTGGAGAACGAGATGCCGAACACGTCGAAGTCGCGCACCGGCCGGTGGGCGTCGACGGTGAACTGCGGCACGCCGTGCGTGCGCATTAGGCTCTCCAGGTCCGGCCAGACCGCGTACGTCCGCTCGGCGAGGGTGTCCGGGAGCTCGTTGAGCACCTCGTAGAGGATCTGGACGCCCTGGTTGGGCAGGCCCACCTCGTACGCGTCCGGGTACATCAGTGCCCAGCGCACGGTGGCCGCGTCCCAGTCCTTGACCACCGCGCCCAGCTCGCCACCGACGTACTGGATGGGCTTGGTCACCTGGGGCAGCAGCGGCTCCAGCAGGGGCCACACGGAGTTGGCCGCGGCAGCGCGCGGCGTCGTGGACGGGACGCTCATGATGCCCAAGGGTACGCGCCGCCCGGCGGTGACCGCGCGCACGCCGCAACACCGGATCGGCGGCGCTGGCGACGCGGTACTAACCTCGGACCGGCGCGAGAGGAGATTGCCGCGATGCCGGAGCCGCAGCCGGGCACTGACCGGCCGGCCGACGGAAGCACCCCGGGCACGGAACCGGACCGGGATCCGGCGGTCGCCGACGAGTCGATCCCCCCGCCCGTACCCCCGGACGCCGACACCCGACCGGCGCGGACCGTCGAGCCGACAGCCGTCGAACCCGTTCCCGCCGTGGACGGCCCGGGAGCCGACGAGCCGCAACCGGTGGACGCGACCGGGCCGGTTCCCGCACCCCGGTGGAGTGGTTCGGCGCCGGTACCGCCTCCGCCGCCGCGCAAGCGGGGCTGGGGCGAGTCGGCCGAGCCGACCCCGCTGCCGCCGCCCCGACCGGAGGAGCCTCCGGAGCACCGTACCCCGGTCGACCCGTGGGCCGGGGCGGACACCGGCGGCTGGGACCTGCCGAGCGCGGAGCTGCCTCCGCTTCCTCCCACGCTGCCCTACCCGGCGCCGCCGCAGACCCGGCCCTGGTCCGGGCCGCCCGCGGTCGGCGCGCAGCCCGCGCCGCCGGTCGGGCCGTACCCGGTGTCACCGCCGCCGGCGGCGCGGTCCACCGCGCCAGCCGCCCGGCCCACCACACAGGTGCGGCCGACGGCACCGCCCAAGCCACCCAAGCCGCCCAAGCAGCGCCGGGGCCGGCGGTCCGCCGCACCATCACCGGTGGCGCCGCCGCCGGGCTGGGAGGCCCCCCGGGGGTACGTCCCGGTCCCGGTACGCCGGCGGCGCCGCTGGCCGTGGCTGCTGCTGCTCACCCTGGCCTGCTGCTGCGGCTGCCCCGCCTACTACGGGATGCCGATCTCGGCGCAGTACCCGGCCCGCGCGGCGCTGCCCGAGCAGGTGCAGGATCTGCGGCTACGCCAGGACGGCGGAAGCACCGAGGCCGCCCGGGAGCTGGAGAACGAGGTACGCCAGGCGCACTGGCTGGCCGAGGACACCTTCGCCGGCGTCTACACCACCTCGGACGGCAAGCCGGTGACGGTGTTCGGCGGCACCGGTTTCCGGCTCAACCCGGAGGCGGACGCGGAGGCGGAGATCACCCGGCTCACCGAGCGCTACGGGCTGGACGCGTCCGAGACGGTGGACACCGGCGTACGGGGGCGGCACGAGCGCTGCGCGGTGGGCGGGACGAGCGGTACGGACGTGGTGGTCTGCACGTCGGTCGACCACGGCAGCATCGCCACCGGCGTGTTCACCCGACTCTCCGTCGCCGACAGCGCCGCCCTGCTGGCAACCCTGCGCGGTCAGATCGTCCAGCCCGAGCGCAGCTGACCCGCACCGGCGGTCCGTCAGGTGCCGGCGCCGGCGGTCGGCACGCCCGGCCCGCCGAGGGCGGCCAGGCCGGCCGCGCGGGGGCGCGTGCGGAGAACAGCGATATGACACCGAGTCATATCTATGCCTCTGCGTCATATCGAGTTGGGCAACCGGTGGCCCCGGCGAGATGTCCCGGCGGCGGCGCTGTCAGGCGTCGCGGGTCGGGTCGGGGTGCGCGCGCGGCGGGGCGTAGCGGGGCACGTACTCCTGGCCGGTGAGCTTCTGGATCTCGCTCATCATCTCGTCGGTCATCTGCCGCAGCGAGGTGCGGTCGTCCGGCCGGCCGGTGAAGTCCAGCGGTTTGCCGAACCGGACGGTGATCTTGCCGGCGCCGGGGCGCGGCACCCGGGCGCCGATCGGCTGCACCTTCTCGGTGCCGATCATGCCGACCGGAATGATCGGCACGCCGGCGGCCAGCGCCAGCCGGGCCGCGCCGGTCCGTCCTCGGTAGAGCCGGCCGTCCGGGGAGCGGGTGCCCTCCGGGTAGACGACCACCAGGTCGCCGCCCTTGAGCGCCGGGATGGCGGCGTCGAACGCGGACAGCGCCGCCCGCCCGCCGGCCCGCTCCACCGGGATGGCACCCAGACCGGTGAGGACGAACTTGGAGATCGCGCCCTTCACGCCGGTGCCGTTGAAGTACTCGGACTTCGCCCAGAACGCCAGGTGCCGGGGCACCACGGTGCCGAGGAACAGCTCATCGGCCACCGACAGATGGTTGCCGGCGAAGATAGCGCCACCGGTCTCCGGCACGTGCTCCAGCCCCTCCACGGTCGGGCGGAACGCCAACCGCAGCGTGGGCGCCACGGTGAGCTTGCCGATGGTGTAGAGCAGGGGCACTGGTCCTCCGGCGGTCGTACGTGAACAGGCGGTGTCACGTTAGCCGACGCCCGCCCGGGGCCCGGACCGGGTGGCCGGGCGTCCCGGGCAGCCGATCGGCCGAGGGGTGGACGTCCCGGGGACGGACGGGCCAACGCCCGCCCGTCCCCGGCACTCACCTCATACCCGGCGGACGACGACCGTCACCCGGTCGCCCTCGCCGACCTCGCCGACGAAGCCGTCCACACCCTCGGCGAAGTCGACGGAGTCGGCCAGCACCTCGCGGGCCACGAAGTCGGTGAACGCCGACACCGCCGCCCGCACCTCCTCGGAGGCCGACACCGACACCACGATCCGGTCCGAGACGTCCAGGTCGGCGTCGCGGCGGGCCTGCTGCACCACCCGGACCACGTCGCGGGCCAGCCCCTCGGCGGCCAGCTCCGGGGTGACCTCGGTGTCCAGCACGACGACGCCCTCGCCGCCGGGCAGCGGCGCGGAGTGCTCGGCGTCGGCGGCGACCAGGCGCAGCTCGTACTCGCCCTCGGCCAGGGTGACGCCGGCGGCGACCGGGGCGCCGTCGACCAGCTCCCACTCCCCCGCCTTGACCGCCTTGATCACCTGCTGCACCTGCTTGCCGACGCGCGGGCCCAGCGCGCGGGGCACCACGGTCAGCACCTGCTGGCAGTACTCGGACAGCTCCGCGCTGAACTCCACCGTTTTCACGTTGACCTCGTCGGCGACCAGGTCGGCGAACGGGCGCAGCTGCTCGGCCACCGGTGAGGCGACGGTCAGCTTGGACAGCGGCAGTCGTACCCGCAGCCCCTTGGCCTTGCGCAGCGACAGCGCCGCCGAGGCGACCGCCCGCACGTTGTCCATCGCCGCCACCAGCTCGTGGTCGGCCGGGAACTCCTCCGCCGACGGCCAGTCGGTCAGGTGCACCGACCGCTCACCGGTGAGCCCGCGCCAGATCTCCTCCGCCGTCAGCGGCGCCAGCGGCGCCACCACCCGGCAGAGCGTCTCCAGCACCGTCCACAGCGTGTCGAACGCGTCCTGGTCACCCGACCAGAACCGGTCCCGGGAGCGGCGCACGTACCAGTTGGTCAGCGCGTCCAGGTAGGACCGGACGGTGGCGCAGGCGCCGGAGATGTCGTACGTCTCCATCTGCGCGCCGACGGTCGACACCAGCTCGTTCGTCTTGGCCAGCACGTACCGGTCCAGCAGGTGCGTGGAGTCCGCGCGGCGTCGCGCGGAGTACCCGTCGGCGTTGGCGTAGAGCGAGAAGAAGTACCAGACGTTCCACAGTGGCAGCAGCACCTGCCGGACGGCATCGCGGATGAGCGTCTCGGTGACCGCCATGTCGCCGCCGCGCAGCACCGGCGAGGACATCAGCATCCAGCGCATGGCGTCCGAGCCGTACGCGTCGAAGACGTGGTAGACGTCCGGGTAGTTGCGCAGGCTCTTGGACATCTTGCGCCCGTCCGAGCCGAGCAGGATGCCGTGGCTCAGGCAGTTGCGGAACGCCGGCCGGTCGAACAGCGCGGTGGCCAGCACGTGCATGGTGTAGAACCAGCCGCGGGTCTGCCCGATGTACTCGACGATGAAGTCGCCCGGGTAGTGGTGCTCGAACCAGTCGGCGTTCTCGAACGGGTAGTGCACCTGGGCGAACGGCATCGACCCGGACTCGAACCAGCAGTCCAGCACCTCCGGCACCCGGCGCATCATCGACTGACCGGTCGGGTCGTCCGGGTTGGGTCGGACCAGGTCGTCCACCGCCGGCCGGTGCAGGTCGGTCAGGCGTACGCCGAAGTCCCGCTCGATGTCGGCCAGTGAGCCGTACACGTCCAGACGCGGGTAGTTCGGGTCGTCGGACTTCCACACCGGGATCGGCGAGCCCCAGAACCGGTTGCGGCTGATCGACCAGTCCCGGGCGTTGGCCAGCCACTTGCCGAACGAGCCGTCCTTGATGTGCCCCGGGGTCCAGTTGATCTGCTGGTTCAGCTCGACCATCCGGTCCCGGAACTGCGTCACGGCGACGAACCACGACGACACCGCCTTGTAGACCAGCGGGGTGTCGCAGCGCCAGCAGTGCGGGTACGAGTGGGTGTAGGTGTCCTGCCGGAGCACCACCCCCCGCTCCTTGAGCTCCCGGATCACCGGCTTGTTGACGTCGAAGACCTGCTCGCCCTGGTACGGCGGGACCAACGCGGTGAACCGGGTGTGGTCGTCCACCGTGACGATGGTGGGGATGCCGGCGGCGTTGCAGACGTTCTGGTCGTCCTCGCCGAAGGCCGGGGCGAGGTGCACGATCCCGGTGCCGTCCTCGGTGGTGACGAACTCCGCGCCGAGCACCTGGTACGCGTTCTCGCCGGCCTGCTCGACGAGGAAGTCGAACAGCGGGGTGTAGCGGCGTCCGACCAGGTCGCGGCCGTACACCGTGCCGACCTGCTCGTAGCCCTCCAGCTCCTTGGCGTACGCGGCCAGCCGCGCCGCGCCCACCACGTACCGCTCGCCGTCGCGTTCCAGCACGGCGTACTCGATGTCGGGGCCGACGGCGAGCGCCAGGTTCGACGGCAGGGTCCACGGCGTGGTGGTCCAGACGCCGAGCTTCACCTCGCCGCGCACCAGCTCCGGGGCGGACTCGTCGGCGGTCAGGCCGAACCACACCGACAGCGTCGGGTCGTGCCGGTCCCGGTAGACGTCGTCCATCCGGGTCTCGGTGTTCGACAGCGGCGTCTCGCAGCGCCAGCAGTACGCCAGCACCCGGAAGCCCTCGTAGATCAGACCCTTGTCGTGCAGGGTCTTGAAGGCCCACATGACGCTTTCCATGTAGTCCAGGTCGAGGGTCTTGTAGTCGTTGGCGAAGTCGACCCACCGGGCCTGCCGGTTGATGTACCGCTCCCAGTCCTGGGTGAACTCCAGCACCGAGGTGCGGCACGCCTCGTTGAACCGGGCCACGCCCAGGTCGATGATCTCCGCCTTGCTGGTGATGCCGAGCTGCTTCTCGGCCACCACCTCGGCGGGCAGGCCGTGGCAGTCCCAGCCGAAGCGCCGCTCGACGTGCCGCCCGCGCATCGTCTGGTAGCGCGGCACCACGTCCTTGACGTACCCGGTGAAGAGGTGCCCGTAGTGCGGCAGGCCGTTGGCGAAGGGCGGGCCGTCGTAGAAGACGTACTCGTTCTTGCCGTCGTCGCCGGCCGGACGGGCCTCCACCGACGCCTCGAAGGTCTTGTCGGCCGTCCAGTGCTCCAGCACCCGGCGCTCGACCGCGGGCAGGTCCGGGCTCGCCGGGACACCGGCGGCGGTCGGGTCGTGCAACGGATAGGCCATCGGGGGTCGCTCTCCTCGCGCAGCTCACTCATCTGTGGTCTGCGAGGACGAACCCTTTCCGGTACGCCGTCCGGCGTTCCGGGTCAGGCCCGCGGTACCACCCCGCTTGGCGGTCAAGGTGCGACCGCCCGCTCATTGGCCGGCTGTGACGGGCCGGACCCGTCCGGTTCTACTGGGCCGGTTGCCCGGCTGTTCTTCCGGAGGCTCACCGGTGATGGCCGGGTCATCGCCTTACGGTGCTCAACGATACTCGATCCGCCCAGCGGCCCGCCGCCGAGTAACGGGCGCGCAAGGAAGGGCCCCTTCTTAACGCCTCGCGTTGTACAAGGGTCCCTTCCTAACATTCGGGGGCGCCCCGCCACCGGACTAGGCTCACCGGGTGATCCGGATCGAGTTGGACGAGCCGACGCTGGCCCGCACCCGGATCGCGACCAGCCCGCTCTGGGAGACCAAGTGCAGCCTCTATCTGCTCGACCGGTACCCGGACGAGGCACCCTGGCCGTACACGAGCTGGGCCCGGCACGCCCGTAGGGTGCTCGCCGAGTTGCCCGAGGCGGCTCCGGCGCGGCTCTACGCCCAGACCGGCCCCTGGTACCCCGACTTCCTCGGCCCGGTGCCGCCCACGGCGAGTCCGACCATCGCCGAGGAACTGGCCGTGCTCCGCGCGACGCCCGCCGAGGTGATCGCCGAGCAGATCCCCCGCTACCACCGGCCCGACGACGTGCCCGCGTGGCTGCGCCCATTCCTCACCGACCGGCAGGCCGCCCTGGACCGGCTCGCCGACGGCCTGCAGGCGTACTGGGACGCGGCGATCGCCCCGTGGTGGCCGGCGATGCGCGCGGCGTTGGACGAGGAGGTGCTGCACCGGGCCCGAGCGCTCGCCGCCGACGGCCCGGACGCGCTGCTGGCCGACCTGCACGAGCGGGTGCGCTGGGAGAAGCCGGTGCTGACCCTGGTCAAGCCCTTCGACGACCGCTTCGCCGTGGTCGACCAGCGGCTGCTGCTGATCCCGCTGATCTTCTCCCGGGGCGCGCTGACCTACTCCACCGACCATCCCGAGGTCATCGCGGTCTCGTACCAGGCCCGGGGCGCGGTCCTGCTGGCGGATCGGCCGGCCGCCGGTGCCCCGCCGGCAAACCCGGCGACCGACCGCCTGGCGGTCCTGGTCGGGCGCGGACGGGCAGCGGTCCTGCGGGCGCTGACCCGCCCGGCGACCACCGCCGGCCTCGCCGCCACCCTCGGGCTGGCCCCGAGCACCGTCTCCGAGCAGCTCGCCGCGCTGCTCACGGCCGGGGTGGTGCACCGCCGCCGGATCGGCCGGCGGGTGCTCTACGGCCTGGAACCCGCCGGTGTCGCCCTGGTCCAGCTCGTCGGAGACGAGCCGGTGACCGCCTCGGCCTGAGCATTCGGCCCGATCCGAATTCGTTTCCTCCCCGCCCCGCTGCTCCTAGCCTCCCCGCCATGAGCGAGTACGCGATCGAGGCGGCGGGGCTGCGCCGCGCCTACCGCAGCCGTACGGGTTGGTTACGACCCCAGCGCCGGGAGGTGGAAGCGGTCCGCGGCGTCGACCTGACGGTCGGCAACGGGGAGCTGTTCGGCCTGCTCGGACCGAACGGCGCTGGCAAGACGACGACCATCAAGATGCTGAACACGCTGCTCATCCCGACCGCCGGCGAGGCCCGGATCTGCGGCTTCGACGTGGTCCGGCAGACCCGGGAGGTACGCCGGCGGATCGGGTACGTCTTCGGCGGTGACCGCGGCCTGTACGACCGGCTCTCCGCCCGGGACAACCTGCGCTACTTCGCCGAGCTGTACGGGGTGCCGGGGCGGGAGCAGAAGGCGCGGATCGCCGAGCTGCTGGAGCTGGTCCGGCTGACCGGCCGGGAGAACGAGCGGGTGGAGGGCTACTCCCGGGGTATGCGGCAGCGGCTGCACATCGCCCGCGGCTTGCTGCACCGCCCGCAGGTGCTCTTCCTCGACGAACCCTCGATCGGGGTGGACCCGGTGGCCGCCCGGGAGCTGCGGCAGACCGTCGCCGAGCTGGCCGCCACCGGCACCACCGTGCTGCTCACCACGCACTACATGGCCGAGGCGGACGAGCTGTGTGGCCGGATCGCGGTCATCGCGAACGGCACGATCCAGGCCCTCGGCACCCCCGCCGAGCTGCGGCACCACGCCGACGGCCGGCAGGTGCTGGAGGTGGAGGCGTACGGGGTGGGTGACGCCCAGCTCGCCGTGATCCACGCCCTGCCCGGCGTACGGGAGGCGAGCGTGACCGTCATCGGGGCGGCGCAGGTGCTGACCGTGCAGTCCGACGCGGGGGTGGACGTGCAGGCGGACGTGCTGCGGGCGCTGGACGGGGTCCGGCTGGGTCGGGTCACCGCCCGCCAGCCCACCCTGGAGGACGCGTACGTGGCGATCGTGAACCGGGTCGACGCGCAGGCCCGCCCGGTCGAGGCGGTGGCCGGGTGAGGACGCTGCGAATGATCGCGCTCGGCGCGCTGCTGCACGCCAAGCAGCTCAGCCGGTCGCCGTTCGAGATCGCCACCGCGCTGGTCGTTCCGGTGGTGCAGGCGACCCTGGCGGTCTACCTGTTCCGGGCCGGCGGCGAGCCGGGCCGGCTGCTGGAGGCCGCGGTGGGTGCCGGCCTGATGGGGGTCTGGACGTCGGTGCTCTTCGGCTCCGGCGGCGCCATCCAGAACCAGCGCTGGCAGGGCACCCTGGAGATGATCATGTTGGCGCCCCGGCCGCCGGCCCTGGTGGTCCTGCCGATCACGCTGGCCACCGCGCTCACCGGCACGTACGCCATGCTCACCACGCTGCTCTGGGGGCGGGTGCTGTACGGCATCCCGCTGCACTTCGCCCACCCGCTGCTCTTCCTGGTGGCCGTGCCCGGCTGCGTCATCGGCCTGGGCATGTTCGGTCTGCTGCTCGCCTCCACCTTCGTGCTGCTGCGCAACGCCAACGCGCTGACCAACACGCTGGAGTACCCGATCTGGCTGGTCTCCGGGATGCTCGTGCCGATCACCGCGCTGCCCGGCTGGACCGGCCCGATCGCCGCCGTCCTGCCCACCACCTGGGGCGCCCGCGCGGTCCGCGAGGCGGCCACCGGCGGGCCGGTCTGGCCCTCGCTCGGCATCTGCCTGGCGATCAGCCTCGGCTGCCTGGCCGCGGGCGCGTTGATGATGACCCACGTCGAGCGACGGGCCCGCGCCGCGGCGACCCTCGCCCTGGCCTGAGGAGACGACGATGACGGCACTCTTCCGGCTGATCGGCGTGGGCGGCGTGATCGCCTACCGGGCCCTGTTCAACTGGACCACCCCGGCGATGTTCGTCGGTTCGCTGCTGGTCGGCCCGATCTTCCAACTGCTCTTCTTCGCCTACCTGGGCCGGCAGCTCGGCGTAGCCGACGACCGGTTCTACATCGTCGGCAACGCGGTGCTCGCCGCCTCGCTCTCCTGCGTCTTCGGCGGCACCATGGCAGTCGCCAACGAACGGCGCTACGGCACCCTCGGCCACGTGCTGATGTCGCCGCGCAGCCGGACCGCGGTGTTCCTCGGCCGCGCCCTCCCGTACGCCGGCAACGGCCTGCTCATCGCGGTGAGCACGCTCACCGTCGGCTCGCTCCTGCTCGGCCTGCGGGTGCCCGTCGAGGACCTGCCCGCACTCCTGCTGACCCTGGCGGTGGCGTCGCTGGCCTGCGGCTTCTTCGGTCTCACCCTGGGCGCGCTCGGGCTGCGGTTCCGCGACGTCTGGGTGGTCTCCAACGTCTCGGTGGCGCTGCTGCTCCTGCTCACCGGGGTCAACGTGCCCCCCGCCGAGCTGCCGGCCTGGATGCGGGTCACCGGGGAGCTGCTACCGATCACCCACGCCGCCGAGGCCGCCCGCCGGCTCGCCGCGGGCGACGGCTTCCGCGCCGTCGCCCCGCAACTCGCCGCCGAACTCGCCATCGGCGCGGCCTACGCGGTCCTGGCGGCCCTCCTGCTCAGGGTCTTCGAGGCCGAATCCCGCCGCCGAGCGTCCCTGGACACCCTCTGACCGGTCCCGCGGGTCGGCATGACCGGAGTCACAGCCGCCGTTGTCACGCCGCACCCCGGTCGGTTCGTCGTGTCGGTGTCGGACCAATCAAGGAGGTAGTCATGCAGCGCATGAACGCGGCCGAGGTGGCGCCGCAGGGGTACAAGGCCGTGCTGGGTCTGGAGAAGTACGTCCAGGCGAACGTGGACCAGACCGTCCTGGAGCTGATCAAGCTGCGGGCGTCGATGATCAACGGCTGCGCGTTCTGCGTGGACATGCACAGCCGGGACGCCCTCGCGGCCGGCGAGTCGAGCCGGCGGCTGTTCGCGGTGGCCGCCTGGCGGGAGGCGCCGTCGTTCTTCGACGAGCGGGAGCGGACCGCGCTGGCGCTCACCGACGCGGTGACCCGGCTCGGCGAGCACGGAGTGCCGGACGAGGTGTGGGACGCCGCCGCGAAGGTCTGGTCGGAGAAGGAACTGGCCGATCTGGTCATCGCGATCGCCACAATCAACGTGTGGAACCGAATCGCCGTGACGACGCACACGGAGCCCCCGGCACAGGTGTGACGACCGAGGCGGCAGAGGCGGCCGGTGCGCTCGAGGCGCACCGGCCGATGCTGCTCGGGCTCGCGTACCGCCTGCTCGGCAGCCGACACGACGCGGAGGACGTGCTCCAGGAGGCCTACCTGCGCTGGCTCGGCGTGGACCGGTCGACGGTGCAGGAGCCGCGGAAGTACCTGTCCCGGGTGGTCACCCGCCTGGCCCTGGACCGGCTGCGGGCCCGGCAGGCGGCCCGCGAGACGTACGTGGGGACGTGGCTGCCGGAGCCGGTGCAGACCGCGCCATCGCCGTTCGGGCCGTTGGACCGCGCGGAGCTGCGCGACTCGCTGTCCACCGCGCTGCTGCACGTGCTGGAGCGACTCACCCCGCCGGAGCGCGCGGTGTACGTCCTGCACACCGCGTTCGACCTGCCGTACTCCGAGATCGCCGAGATCCTCGACCGGACCCCGGAGGACTGCCGCCAGTTGCACCACCGGGCCGCGGCCCGGGTGCACCAGGACCAGCGCCGGTTCACCGCCAGCCGGCCGGAGCAGGAGCGCCTGCTGGACGCCTTCCTGGCCGCCGCCCGCGACGGGGACCTGGCGACCTTGAAGCGCCTGGTGGCCACGGACGTCACCGCCTGGAACGACGGCGGTGGGCGGGTACGGGCCGCCCGCAACCCGGTCACGGGCGCGGACCGCGTCGCCCGGTTCTTCGCCGGTATCTACGGCCCGGACCGCCAGTGGACGGTGCGCCGGGTGGAGTTGAACGCGGAACCCGCAGCTTTGCTCACCCGCGCGGACGGCGACCGGTACACGCTGACCCTCGCGGTGGCCGACGGTCGGATCACCGGAATCTACGTCGTCGGCAACCCGGAGAAGATGCCGCCGACCGGGTGAGCGTCGGCGGTGCGGCTCAGCCCAGCTCGGGGAACCAGAGCGCGATCTCGCGCTTGGCGCTGTCCGGTGAGTCGGAGGCGTGCACCAGGTTCTCCCGGTTGGACAGCGAGAGGTCGCCGCGGATGGTGCCGGCGGCGGCCCTGCGCCCGTCGGTCGCGCCGACCAGCCCACGGACCACGTCGATGACCTGGTCGCCGGAGAGCACCAGGGCGACCAGCGGGCCGCCGGTCATGAAGTCCTTCAGCGGCGGGTAGAACGCCTTGTCCACGTGCTCGGCGTAGTGCTCGTCGGCGAGCGCCGCGTCCATCGTCCGGCACACCATCGCGTCGATCCGCAGCCCCTTGCGCTCGAAGCGGGAGAGGACCTCGCCGACCAGGCCGCGGCGGACCGCGTCGGGCTTGATCAGGACGAGGGTGCGCTCATCCGGGCTGTTGCTGGACACGCTGGGTTCCTCCTGTGCGCGGGAAGCGGTCGGGCTCGGTACCGTCAGCGTAGCGACCCGGTCCCGGCGCCGGCGCGGCGGCCGGTCTTTCCCCCGGTGGCCCATCCGGCCTAGCCTGGCCCTGACCCCGGGAGGTCCACAGTGGCGAATGGCGGGAACCGGCCCATCGCGCCGGTACGCAAGCTGATCGGCGCGGTGCTGGGCACCGTGGCCACCTTCGTCGTCCTCTTCGGGCTGGGCATGACCAGCTGGGCCATCGTGGCGCTGGGGGTGGCCCTGCTGGTGCTGGCGATCGCGCTGGCCACCGTGCGCGGCGGCGGGCGCACCTGGGTCGTCGGCGTGGGCCACGTGCACAGCGCCTCCGAACCACCGACGCAGTACGCCTTCGGCCGCTGCGAGCTGCAACTGGTGATCGACGCGCCGGGGCTTCCGCCCCGGTCGAAGAAGATCATCGAGCCCCGGGTGCCGGTGTCCAAGTGGCCGTCGCTGGGGCAGACCCTGCCGATCCGGGTCGCGATCGACGACCAGCGGCACGTCAAGGTGCTCTGGGACGAGGTGCCCACCCACGCCGAGACCGCCGCCGCGGTGGCCGACCTCCCCCCCGAGTACGCCGGCGCCGAGCCGCTGGACGAGGTGCTGATCCAGCAGGACGCCCCGCCGTGGGCCGACCGCGCGCCCGACGACGACTTCCGCGACCCGCTCGACACCGACCCACTGCGCTCCGACCCGCTGCGCTCCGATCCGTTGCGTCCCGACCCGCTGCGCGACGACCCGGGCGCCCCGGTCGAGGAGCGCGAGCCGATCGTGATGCACCAGAGCGCGAGCGGCCGGATGGTGCTGGAGGGCGTCGTCGTCGAGCAGCCGGTCGACGGTGGCCAACTGCCGCAGCGGGCCACCCCGGCGCCCCGGCCACCCGCCGAGGAGTACTTCGACGCCCCCGCCGCCGAGCGCTTCGAGCCGCCCTTCGGGGAGCGCTTCGACCGGCCCGGCGACCCGTTCGACCGGCCGGTGATGGATCCGCTGGACCCACTCGACCTGCCGCTGGACGACCCGTCCCCGGCCCGGGCGGAGCGGGAGGCGGTCAGCGCCGAGGAACTGGACCAGGCGTTCTTCGGGTACGACCCGGAGGCCGCACCCGATCCGGCGGCGCCGATCAGCGGCATCGGTCTCACCGTGCTGGTCACCGACCTGTCCCGGTCGCTGCACTTCTACCGGGACATGCTGGGCTTCACCGAGGTCGACCGGGGCAGGGGCAACGCCGTGCTCGCCTCCGGCACGACCCGGCTCGTGCTGCGCGAGGTGACCGAGGCCGCGCCGATCAGCCGCCGGCTGGTGCACGTCAACCTGGAGGTCGCCGACATCGAGGCGGCGTACGAGCGGCTGCGCGGGTCGGGGGTGCGGTTCACCTACGCCCCCCGGGTCGTCAACCGGGGCACCCGGCTGGAGGGGTGGGCCGCGGCATTCCGCGACCCGGACGGGCACGGCATCGCCCTCACCCAGTGGCGCGAACGCGCTGACGCCTGACCGTCCCCGCCCTCCCCGACGTGCCCGCGCGTCAGCCGAGGATGACCCGGCGGACGTGCAGCGCGTACGCCCAAACCAGGGCAAAGATGATCCCCAGCGCGAGCAGTGACCAGTGCAGCAGCCCGGCCAGCATCAGCAGGCCCTGCAGCACCGTGCCGACGTGCCAGGCCCAGGACCGGCGCATCATTCCGGCCACCACCACGGCGGCCACGGCGAGTGCCACCACCGCCCCGATCGCGGCGCCGCTCAGATCGCCCCCGACCACCCGGATCGGCTGGATCGCCAGCAGCAGCACCAGCGCCTCCAGGCTGAGCGTCCCCGCGCCCAGGCCGCGTACCGCCCGCTCGGGGTCGCGCAGCCCGGACCGTCGCCGCTGCCCCACCGGCGACCCGCCACCGGGCTGCTCGGCCGGCGACCCGCCACCGGGCTGCTCGGCCGGCGACCCGCCACCCGGCTGGTCGGCCGGTGACCCGCTACCGTCCGCCGGCGACACGGCCGCCGGTTGCCCTACCGGTGACCCGGCTGCCGGTTCGCCGACCGCCGGACCGGTCGGGATGTCGGTGGTTCGGGGGTCGCGCTCCGGGTCGGTCATCGCTTCAGCAACCGACGCGCGTCGGCCACCGTCACCACCGAACCAGTGATCAACACCCCGACCCCGCTCAGCTCACCCGGGACGTCCTCCTCGGCCAGCGCCACCGCCAGCTCGATCGCGTCCGGCATCTCCTCGGCCACCTCGACGCGGTCCTCCCCGAAGACCTCGGCGGCCAGCGCGGCGAGTTCCGTCGCAGGCATCGCCCGCGGCGACGAGTTGGTGGTCACGACCACCTGGTCGACCACCGGCTCCAGCAGCTCCAGCAGGCTGGCCGCGTCCTTGTCGGCGAGCACGCCCAGCACCGCCACCAGCTTGCTGAACGCGAACTCCTCCTGAAGCGCGGTGACGGTCGCGGCCATGCCGTGCGGGTTGTGCGCGCCGTCGAGCAGCACGGTCGGGGCGTTGCGTACCCGCTCCAACCGGCCCGGGGAACTGGTCGCCGCGAAGCCCTCCCGCACCGCCTCGATGTCGAGCTGCCGGTGCGTCCCGGCACCGAGGAACGCCTCGACGGCGGCGAGCGCCACGGCCGCGTTCTGCGCCTGGTGCGCGCCGTGCAGCGGGATGAACACCTCGTCGTAGACGCCGCCCAGCCCCTGCAGGGTGAGCACCTGGCCGCCGACCGCGATGGCCCGACTCAGGACGCCGAACTCGGCGCCCTCGCGGGCGATGGTCGCGCCCACCTCGGCGCAGCGTTCCAGCAGCGGACGGGCCGCCTCCTCCTCCTGCGCGGCCGAGATCACGGTGGCGCCCGGATGGATGATGCCGGCCTTGGCCAGCGCGATGTCCTGGATCGTGTCGCCGAGCCACTCGGTGTGGTCCAGACCGATCGGGGTGATCACGCAGACCCCGGCCTGGATGACGTTGGTGGCGTCCTCGGCGCCGCCGAGGCCCACCTCCACCACGGCGATGTCGACCGGTGCGTCGGCGAACGTGGCGAACGCCAGCGCGGTGGTCATGTCGAAGTACGTCAGCGGCTCGT
Organism: Micromonospora sp. GCM10011542; assembly: GCF_042650685.1. NCBI lineage: Bacteria > Bacillati > Actinomycetota > Actinomycetes > Micromonosporales > Micromonosporaceae > Micromonospora > Micromonospora sp. GCM10011542. Next base: position 3,939 of record NZ_JBHSBO010000049.1, on the reverse strand, counting down.
CGGACCGCGCGTCGACCAGCTCGGCCAGCGGTTTGACCTCCCGGTACACCGCGGCGAACCGCTCCTCGCTGACCGGCTCGCCATCCAGGCTGATCCGCTCCCGGACGGTCTCCAGGTGCGGGCTCGTGTACCGGCCGGTGTGCAGCCCGAAGGCCCGCAGCAGCGAGTCGATCATCCGCGCCGTGGAGGTCTTGCCGTTGGTGCCGGTCAGGTGGATCGACGGATAGGCCCGCTGCGGGCTGCCGAGCAGGTCGAGCAGGGACTCGATGCGGTCCAGCTCGAAGGCCATGCGGGTGAAGCCGCGGGCGGCGAGCTCCGCCTCGACGGCGGCGAAATCGGTGCGGTCGGTCACGAGGGCAGCGCCTCCAGAGCGGCGTCGATGCGAACCAGGTCGGCCTCGGCCACGGCCAGCCGGTCGCGGATCTTGGCAACCACCGGCTCCGGGGCCTTACCGACGAAGGCTGGGTTGTCCAGCTTGGCGCGGGCCTGCACGACCTCCTTCTCGGCGGCGGCGCGGTCCTTGGTCAGCCGGGCCCGCTCGGCGGCCACGTCGATCGACCCCCGGGTGTCCAACGCGACACCCACCGCACCGGGCATGGCCAGCGTGGCGCTGGCCTGGAAGTCGCCCGCGGCCGGGTCCAGCCGGACCAGCGAACGGATCAGCGGCTCGTGGGCCGCGATGCCGGCGCCGCTCAGCCCGTCGAGGCGGGCGGCCACCCGCTGCGTCGGGCGCAGCCCCTGGTCGGAGCGGAAGCGGCGGATCTCGGTGACGACCCGCTGCACGGTGGCCAACTCGGCCTCGGCGGCGTCGTCGACCAGCGCCCGGTCGGCCACCGGCCAGGCCGCGGTCATCACCGTCTCGCCGCCGGTCAGCGCCAGCCACAGCTCCTCGGTGACGAACGGGATGACCGGGTGCAGCAGCCGCAGCAGCTGGTCCAGCACGTGCCCGAGCACCCGCCGGGTGGCCTCGGCCCGCTCGCCGCCCTCGGCGAGCACCGGCTTGCTCAGCTCGACGTACCAGTCGCAGACGTCGTCCCAGGCGAAGTGGTAGAGCAGGTCACACACCTTGGCGAACTCGTACGCCTCGAACTGCTCGTCCACCTCTGCGGTGACGTGCGCCAGCCGGGACAGGATCCACCGGTCGACGGTCGAGAGCTGCTCGGCGGCGGGCAGGTCGCCGTTGGTGTGCGCCCCGTTCAGCAGGGCGAACCGGGTGGCGTTCCAGAGCTTGTTGCAGAAGTTGCGCGAGCCCTGGCACCACTCCTCGCTGACCGGCACGTCCTGCCCCGGGTTGGCGCCGCGAGCCAGGGTGAACCGGGTGGCGTCGGCGCCGAACCGGTCGATCCAGTCCAGCGGGTCGACCACGTTGCCGAACGACTTCGACATCTTCTTGCCGTGCTCGTCGCGGACCATGCCGTGCAGGGCCACCACGTCGAACGGTGGCTCGCCGTCCATCGCGTACAGGCCGAACATCATCATCCGGGCGACCCAGAAGAACAGGATGTCGTACCCGGTGACGAGCACGCTGGTCGGGTAGAACTTCGCCAGTTCCGGGGTCTGCTCCGGCCAGCCCAGCGTGGAGAACGGCCACAGGCCGCTGGAGAACCAGGTGTCGAGCACGTCCTCGTCCTGGTGCCAGCCGTCCCCGGTCGGCGGCTGCTCGTCCGGGCCGACGCAGACGATCTCGCCCTGCGGGCCGTACCAGACCGGGATCCGGTGACCCCACCACAGCTGCCGGGAGATGCACCAGTCGTGCATGTTGTCGACCCACGCGAAGTAGCGCTTGGCCAGCTCGGCCGGCTCGATGCGCACCCGGCCGTCACGCACGGCGTCGCCGGCGGCCTGCGCGAGCGGGGCGGTATTGACGAACCACTGCAGCGACAGCCGCGGCTCCACGGTCGTCTTGCACCGCGAGCAGTGCCCGACCGCGTGCACGTACGGCCGCTTCTCGGCGACGATCCGGCCCTGCTCCCGCAGCGCCGCCACGATCGCCGGCCGTGCCTCGAACCGGTCCAGCCCCTCGAACGGGCCGGGCACGGTGATCACGCCGCGCTCGTCCATCACGGTCAGCGCGGGCAGGCCGTGCCGCTGGCCGATCTCAAAGTCGTTCGGGTCGTGGGCCGGCGTCACCTTGACCATGCCGGTGCCGAAGGACGGGTCGACGTGCGCGTCCGCGACGATCGGGATACGGCGGCCGGTCAGCGGCAGCTCCACCTCGGTGCCGATCAGGTGCTGGTACCGCTCGTCGTCCGGGTGCACCGCGACCGCGGTGTCACCGAGCATCGTCTCGGCCCGGGTGGTGGCCACCACGACCTCGTCGCTGTACCGGATGGAGATCAGCTCACCGTCGTCGTCGGTGTGCTCGACCTCGATGTCGGAGAGCGCGGTCAGGCAGCGCGGGCACCAGTTGATGATCCGGTTGGCGCGGTAGATGAGGCCGTCGTCGAAGAGCTTCTTGAAGATGGTCTGCACCGCGCGGGACAGGCCCTCGTCCATGGTGAAGCGCTCACGGTCCCAGTCGACCGAGTCGCCGAGGCGCCGCATCTGGCCGAGGATGGCGCCACCGGACTCGGCCTTCCACTGCCAGACCCGCTCGACGAACTTCTCGCGGCCCAGATCGTGCCGGGACAGCCCCTGGCTGGCGAGCTGGCGCTCGACCAGGTTCTGGGTGGCGATGCCGGCGTGGTCCATGCCGGGCAGCCAGAGCGCCTCGAAGCCCTGCATCCGCTTGCGGCGGGTCAACGCGTCCATGAGCGTGTGCTCGAACGCGTGGCCCATGTGCAGGGAACCGGTGACGTTCGGCGGCGGGATGACGATGGTGAACGGGGGCTTGTCGCTCTCGGCGGAGGCCCGGAAGTGCCCGGCGGCTACCCACTGCTCGTACCGTCGCTGCTCTACCTCGCCGGGCTGGTACTGGCCGGCCAGGGTGGGGGCGTCGGGGCGTCGGGCGTCGAGTCTGTCGGTCACCCGAGAAAGTCTACGGAGGGCTTCACCGGACCCGACGTGCGCCACCTGCCATTCGCGTACGGTGTCGGCTATGTCCGACGCACATCTCACCGAGCGATCGCTCGACGGCGGTCGCGAGCCGGTCGAACTGACCGACGAGCCGATCCAGTTGAGCAACCGGGACCCCGAGAGCGACTCCGAGGGGCGGGCGCCCCGGTCCCGGCGCAGTCGGATCGCCTGGACCACGGCGCTGGTGGTCGGCCTCGTCGGGGCGGGTGTGTTGGGCGTCGTCGGGTGGCGGGTGGCGCAGCAGAAGGACACCCGGGTGACCGCGCCCGCCCAGGCCGCCGGATTGACCCGCGACGACAGCGAGCGGGCCAAAAGCACCGCCGACTACCTGCGCAGCGGCCTGGCCGCCGACATCGAATTGGACCGCAGCTTCGGCACCGTCTACCGGGATCCCGCCGACGACAAGCGTTCAGTGCTGATCTTCGGCGGCACCACCCTGCTCTGGCAGCCGGAGCGGGACCTGGACACCCTCTTCGGCCTGATGTCCGACGAGACCGGCGCGGTGACCGGCCTGCGTGAGGTGCCCGCGGGCGACCTGGGCGGCGTGATGAAGTGCGGCAGCACCAGCGGCGAGGGCGGCGACTTCGCGGTGTGCGGCTGGGCCGACCACGGCAGCGTGGTGATGGCCATGTTCCCGGGCCGCTCGATCACCGCGGCCGGCGACCTGCTGCGCGGTCTCCGCGCCGACATGCAGACCCGCGACTGACATCCACCAGCTCCGCGCCGACCGTGCAGACCCATGGCTCGCAGGTCTCCCGCCGGCTGCGCCACCGGCCACCGCCGGGGCGGCTCTGCCGGGCGCACTCCGGCCCGGATCGGGCTTGATCGACTCGACATCAGTGATATCGGGGTATCCGAGCCCCTTGGCCTCAAGTGGTTGTTGCAACGGGGTGGGCTCTCATGAGATGAGGGGTCGTGCCAGGG
>NZ_JBHSBO010000048.1:0-150009 GCF_042650685.1 Micromonospora sp. GCM10011542 | reverse complement strand
GGCACGACCCCTCATCTCATGAGAGCCCACCCCGTTGCAACAACCACTTGAGGCCAAGCCCGGCCGACAGCCCGACTTCCAGCAAGCCGAGTCGATCACCAATACCACAGCGCCCGGGCGGCGAACGGTTGTCCACAGGGGGTCGGCGGGAGGTCCCTGCGGGTTGTCCACAGGGGTGTCGGCGGCCCGTCGGCGGCGGGCACGCTGCTCGACATGCCGCCACGCCCGCACCGACCCGACGCCCTGGCCTGGCAGGTCTTCCGCGGCTCCGACGCGGTCCTGCGGGGCCTGCTCACCGAGCATCAGCTGCGCAGCTCCGCTTGGGTGCGGCTGCGCCACGACATCTACGCCGACGCACGGCTGGACCGGGACCACGCCCTCACCTGCCGGGCCGCCCTTCTCCGACTGCCACCCGGCGTGGTGATCGCCGGCCCGTCGGCCGCCTACCTGCACGGCGTGGAGCACGCCAGCGCGTTCCTCGGCGAGGTGCACGTCCTCGTGCCCCGGTCGCTGCGGGTCGGCGCCCAGCGCGGCCTACGCGTGCACGCCGGAGACTTCGTCGCACCAACAGCAGCCGACGCACAGGCCAGCGGTGGGCGCCTCGTAGGGGCCGGCCAACGACCGGGTGCCGCCGAGGGCGATGGGTCGCCTCGATGCTCCGGGATCATCCCCCGCACCGACCCCGGCCGGGCCGCCTGGGAGACGGCCGTCTGGTTGGAGCCGGTCCGCGCCGTCGGAATCGTCGACGCGCTGCTGCGGCAGGGGCTGACCGACCGGGACACGCTGGCCGAGGTGGCCACCCGCAACGCGGACCGGCCCGGTGGGCGGCGGGCGCGCTGGGTGTTCGAGCTGGCCGATCCCGGCGCGCAGTCCCCGCCGGAGTCGCAGCTACGGGTTCGGCTGGTGCTGGCCGGGCTGCCGCGTCCCGTCGCCCAACATCCGGTACGCCTGCCGAACGGCCTCATCCTGCATCCGGATCTGGTGTGGCCGGAGTACCGGGTCGCGGTCGAGTACGACGGCCAGTGGCACGCCGACGCTGATCAACTGCACCGCGACCGTCGGCGGCTCAACCTGCTGGTCGGGGCGGGCTGGCTGGTGCTGCACGTGACGAGCCGCCGCCTGCACAACGACTTCCCGGGGGTGCTGCGCGAGGTGCGCGCCGCGCTCGACACCCGCGGCTGGCGTCGATGATCGTCCCTCGGCAGGGCTCCCGGACCGCAGGAACTCACCCACGACGGACGCCCCGGACCACCCACGCCCGACAGGCCCCACCGACCCGCGCCCACGCACGCCCGGCAGGCCCCCCGACCCGCCCACGCACGCCTGACCGGACGCCGCGAGCGCCCGCACCGCCCTCTACCGCCAAGGTCAACTCGACATCCTGCAAGTCGGGGTGTCCACCGGACCACAACACCCCGACTTCCCTGAAACCGAGTCGATCAACGGGGCAGGCGCGGACGACAGCGGGGCCCGGCCGACCGTGGTCGACCGGGCCCCGACGGGTTGCCCTACGGTCGGGCGTTCGGCTTCAGCGGCGTCTTCACCGCCGCGTAGGCGTCGACGATGCCGTACCCGTAGAAGCCGTTGAAGTTGAGGCCGCCGGCGCAGTACGCGTCGTAGGTCTCGTCCCGGCCCTCGTTGCGGTACTGCTGCAGGCGCGGCTCCGGGCAGGCGTGCTCGGCCGCCGTGCGGTAGAGGTGCTGCTCCACCAGGTCCGGCGACATGCCGAAGCCGCCCCGGCCCTGCGGCTTGCCGTACCGGCTGACGATCAGCGCGGCCACACCGGCGGCGTGCGGGGACGCCATCGAGGTGCCCTGGAGGTAGGTGTAGTAGCCGCACTCACCGTTGGCCTTGCACTGCTTGAAGACCTCGTTGGCCACCCGGGGGTCGATGTTGCCGTCGGCGTCCACCCGGGGGTCCGGGATCGTCGGCGAGATCGGCCCCTCCTGGAGCACCTTGAGGGGGTAGGTGGAGAGGATCATGTTGGCCGGGCTGCGGTAGGTGTCGGTACCGAAGCCGTCGCGGAACCAGCCGCCCGGCGCGGCGACCGAGATCTGCTCGGTGCCGTAGTTGGAGAAGTCCGACTTCTTACCGGACGGGCCGACCGACGAGACGCCGATGACGTGCGGGCCCTCGGCGGGCAGGTCCCAGCAGCTCTCGTTGTCGATCGGCCGGTCGTACGGCTCGGCGCCGTAGTCCGGGCTGGAGGTGTCGGTCCGCGGAGCGCCCAGGTCCTCGTTGTTGTTGCCGAGTGCGCCGACCAGGGTGACGCCCCTGTTGTGGGCGAAGACCAGCGCGCGCTTCATCGCCTTGATGATCGCCCGCTGCTCGGCCTGGTCCTCGAGGGAGTCGGCCGGGTTGGCGGTGCAGTTGTAGAGCCACGGGTCGACGTAGAAGGACATGTTGACCACGTCCAGCCCGTTGCGCCCGGCGTAGACCAGGGCGTTGACCACCGGGTCGAGGAAGAAGTAGCCGGAGTCCTGGCCGCCCTTGAGTTCGACCAGGGAGACCTTCGGCGCGACGCCGGACAGGCCGAAGCCGTTGGCGGCGGCGCCGATGGTGCCGGCCACGTGGGTGCCGTGCCCGCCGTCGTCGGTGCCGACCGGGTCGAGGCAGCTCGGCACCTCGCAGGGGCCGTCCACGTCGGTCAGGTCGGGCGCGAAGTTGCGCGACAGCGACCAGTTGAAGTTGGGCGCGATGTCGGGGTTGCTGGCGTCCACGCCGGTGTCCAGCACGCCCACGGTCACCCGGCGGTCACCGGGCTCGACCTTCCGGGCCTTGTCGGCCCGGATCATCTCCAGGCCCCACAGCTTGTCGTCGAGCGGGTCCATCCTGGCGCCCCGCTTGGCGGCGGCACCGGCGGCGGCCGAGGCCGCCAGCTGGTTCTCCTGCTCGACCCGGTCCAGCTTCGGCTTGCGGCCGATCGCCTTCTGCTCGGCGGCGCCGATCAGGGCCGGTGCGGCCGTCGCCCGTGCCGCGAAGTCGGCCCGGTCGCTGGTCACCTGGAACATGCCGACCTCGTCGGACCGGGACACCACCGTGCCGCCGGCCGCGCGGATCGCGGCGACCGCCGTGTCGGCGGCGACGCCGTCCTCGGCGACGACCGTGAAGGTCCGGGAGCTGGCGGGCGCGGCGCTGGCCGGCACACCCATCCCCGCCGCCGTGAGTGCCAGCACCGTCGCGGTCGCGACGGCGCCGGCGGTGAAGCGCTTGCTCACCACATCGAATCCTCTCGTTGAGGGACGTGGCAGCCATCACACAACACCGCAGGGGTTTCCGCCAGGTGAACGTCCGTTATGGCGGTGAATCTCGGCTTCATCCGGCCAGGTCGGGAGTCGTCTCTGACAGATCGGCGCACGTCCGCAAGCAGATCGACGCGCGTCCACGAACGGATCGGCGAGCGCCCCTGGTAGATCAGCCGGCTCCACCGGCAGATCGGACGACATTCCCGGACAGATCGGCCAGCGCCGGGCTCAGGCCGGCCATGGTGGACACCTCAGCGTCGGGGGCCTCCCCGAACGGGCGGGGCAGGTTGAGCCGGTTGAGCCACACCGACCGCAGCCCCGCCCGCCTCGGTCCCACCACGTCGTGCTCCCACGAGTCGCCGACGTACACGATCTGGCCGGCCGGCACCCCGGCGGCGGCGACCACCGCCGCGTAGAACTCCGGAGCCGGCTTCTTCGGCAGGCCGTCCTCGTGCGCGTACACCTCGAAGGTGAACTCGCCGGCGAGCCCGCACCGCTCGGCGCGGCTGTTGCCGTTGGTGGCGAAGCCCAGCGTGTAGCGCTCGCGCAGGGTGGCCAGCGCGGGTGGCACATCCGGAAACGGCCGGGTGAGCGCGAAACGGCGGGCGAAGAAGAGGGCGGCGACGTCGTCCAGGTGGGCCTCCAGGCCGGCGCGGGCGAGCGACCGGGCCAGCGCGGCCCGGCGGATCTCGGCGACCGGCGCGGCGCTCAGCGCGCCGAAGACCGCACCCCAGTCCGACTCCAGGTCCGCGAGGGAGACGGCGGCGGCCGCCGGGGTCAGCCGCCGCATCTCCTCGAGTACGGCCACCAGCCCGCCGGTCACCGCCGGGCGCAGGTCGAGCAGGGTCTCGTCGGCGTCGAACACCACGGTGGTCAGCACGCCGGCCACTCTCTCACCGGCTGTCGGCGGCCAGCGCGGGCTCCAGGGCGGGCTCCAGGGCAGGTGCCGGTTCGCGCAGCTCGTCGAGGCGGACCAGGGCGACGCCGGCGACGATCAGCGCCCCGCCGAGGAGCTGGACGGCGGTGGGCAGCTCGTCCAGGAGCAGCCAGGCGATCAGTACCGCGAACAGCACCTCGGTCAGCCCGACGAACGACGAGAGCCGGGGACCGAGGATGCGGGTGCCGGCGACCCCGGCCAGGTACGCGATCACGGCGGCCACCAGGGACAGCCCGGCCACGGGCACCAGCCAGCTGGTGCGCTCTCCGGCGAAGGTCACCTCGCCGAAGGTGGCCCGCAGTGGCAGCAGGCCGGTGAGCCCGACGAGGAACAGGGTGACCGCCCCCACGGCCATTCCGCCGCTGGCCATCACGACCGAGGGCAGGCGGGCGTCAACCCGCCCGGCGAGCACGAAGTAACCGGCCAGGCCGACGGCGGCGCCCAGCCCCCAGAGCACGCCCACCGGGTCGACGCCCTCGGTGCCGGTGAGGTCCAGCACGAACGCCAGGCCGGCCAGCGCGGCGACGGAGCCGGCCACGGTGAGCCGGCGGGGGCGCTGGCCGTGCAGCAGCCACATCCAGGCCACCACGAGGATGATGCCGAGGTACTCGAGCAGCAGCGCGATGCCGACCGGCAGGTAGCGGACGGCGTTGAAGAAGCAGACCTGGGCGAGCGCGACGCCGAGCAGGCCGAACATGCCGATCGCGCTGGTGTTGCGGCGCAGCACGTCCCAGCGGCCGCGCAGGGTCAGCAGGGCGGGGATCGCCAGCACCAGGGCGGCGATGCCGACCCGGGCGACGACGGCCGCCTCGGCCGACCAGCCGGCCTCGATGAGCGACCGGGCGAAGCTGCCCGAGGTGGCGAAGGTGACCGCGGAGAGCAGCGCCAGCCCGGCACCGGCGGCGGGTCGTTGCTGCATGGGGGCTCCTCGCGAACGGCAGGGATGTCATGGGCAAACTAGGCTTGTGCCCATGACGCTAGGCGTACCCCCTGACAGGAGTCAAGTTGCTGTTCGCTCATGACACCGAGTGTGCGCTGATCGCCGCCGCCGCGTTGGTCAACACCGACGGCGGGGACGGCGAGCTGCTGCCCGACGTGGCCGCGCTGGACGAGTTCTTCACCGCGCACGCCTACAGCGGGCGCCACGAGCACACCGACGCCGAGCTGCGCGCCGTCCGCGAGCTGCGGCCCCGGCTGCGCCGGATCTGGCACGCCGAACCGGCCGAGATCGTCGCCGTGATCAACGGGCTGCTGCGGGAGCACCGGGCGCTGCCGCAGCTCATCGAGCACGACGACGAGCCGTACCACCTGCACGCCGTGCCCCGCGACGCGCCGCTGGCCACCCGGATCGCGGTGGAGGCGGCGATGGCGATGGCCGACCTGGTCCGCTCGGGCGAGCTGGGCCGGCTGCGGGTCTGCGACCACCCGGACTGCGACAACGTGCTGGTAGACCTGTCCCGTAACCGCTCGCGCCGGTTCTGCGAGGCCGGCTGCGGCAACCGCGCGGCGGTGACCGCCTACCGCGCCCGCAAGGCCGCCGGCCGCTCCTGAGCGGGCTCGCCCCGGTCCTCCCGACGCAGCTCGTACTCGACCTCGCCCTGCTCGGTGCCCGGGATCGGGTCGTCCCAATCGAGGTGGAAGGTACGCAGGTAGCGCAGGCCGGCCTTCTCCATCACCCGCCGCGAGCGGCCGTTGACGGCCATCGTCTGGGCCCAGACCCGCCGCACCCCGACCGTGTCGAAGGCGTACCGGACCAGCGCCCGGGACCCCTCGGTGGCGAGGCCGCGCCCCCAGGTGCGACGGCGCAGCCGGTAGCCCAGCTCGGCCTCCGCGCCGTCGGCCGACGGGTCGAGCGCGAACCAACCCAGGAACTCGCCGGTCTCCCGGTCGAGCGCCGCCCACCGGCCGAGGCCGGGGTGCCGCTCGTACTGGGCCAACAGCCTCGGCAGATGCTCGTCACGGACCACGGCGAGCGGGGTGGGAGCGCCACCGGTCAGGAAGCGCATGACCTCCGGGTCGCCGTCCAGCTCGACCAGCGCGTCCGCGTCGGCCATCGTGAGCCGCCGCAACCGCAACCGCTCAGTCGACGGAAGCGGGCGGGCGTCGACCGGAAGGGCACTCTGCACCATCTCCGGATCATCCCGCCCGCCAGCGAACCGCGTCGACCGATTTGCCCGCCACCGCGCAGCGCTCAACGCCACTTCCCCAACAGGCTCATGCCGGGGGTGACGCCTCGCGCGCGGTCAGGGGTGGGTCATCCTGAGCAGGTCGAGGGTCTCGTCGAGTTGGGTCTCGGTGAGCTTGCCGGACGCCACGTGCCCCCGGGAGATCACCACCTCGCGGATCGAAGTCTGCTTGGCCAGCGCCTCCTTCGCGATCGAGGCGGCCTCGTCGTACCCCAGGTAGCGGTTGAGCGGGGTGACGATCGACGGCGAGCCCTCGGCGTACGCCAGGCACACCTCGGCGTCCGCGACCAGGCCGACCACCAGCCGGTCGGCGAAGAGCCGGCTGGCCGCGGCCAGCAGCCGAATCGACTCCAGCAGGTTGCGACCCATCACGGGGAGCATGACGTTCAGCTCGAAGTCGCCCTGCGAGCCGGCGAAGCCGACGGCGGCGTCGTTGCCGATCACCTGGGCGCACACCTGCCGCATCGCTTCGGCGACCACCGGGTTCACCTTGCCGGGCATGATCGACGAGCCGGGTTGGAGGTCGGGGATGCGCAACTCCCGCAGGCCGGCGCGGGGGCCCGAGCCCATCCAGCGGATGTCGTTGGCCATCTTGTAGAGGCCCACGGCGACGGTCCGCAGCTGCCCGGAGGTCTCCACCAGGGCGTCGCGGGCGCCCTGTGCCTCGAAGTGGTTGCGCGCCTCGGTCAGCGGCAGCCCGGTCGACTCGCGCAGCTTGCCGATCACGGCGGCGGCGAACCCGAGCGGCGTGTTGATGCCGGTGCCCACCGCAGTGCCACCCAGCGGCAGCTCGGCCAGCCGGGGCAGCGTCGCCTCCAGCCGTTCCACGCCGTAGCGGACCTGGGCCGCGTACCCCCCGAACTCCTGCCCGAGGGTCACCGGGGTGGCGTCCATCAGGTGGGTACGCCCGGCCTTCACCACCGTCTCGAACTCGGCAGCCTTGCCCTCCAACGCCTCGGCGAGGTGCGCGAGCGACGGCAGCAGGTCCCGGGCCACCGCCTCGGTCGCCGCCAGGTGGATCGAGGACGGGAAGACGTCGTTGCTGGACTGGGAGGCGTTCACGTGGTCGTTGGGATGCACGTCGCCGCCCAGCTCCCGGCCCGCGAGGGTGGCGATCACCTCGTTGGTGTTCATGTTCGACGACGTGCCCGAGCCGGTCTGGAACACGTCCACCGGGAACTGGTCGTCGTAACCGCCGTCGGCCACGTGCGCGGCGGCGGCGGCGATCGCGGCGGCCACGTTGGCGTCGATCACGCCCAGCTCGCCGTTGACCTCGGCCGCGGCGCCCTTGATCTGGGCCAGCGCCCGGATCTGGGCCGGCTCGATGGGCCGGCCGGAGATGGGGAAGTTCTGCACCGCTCGCTGGGTCTGTGCCCGCCACAGCGCCTCGACGGGCACCTCCACCTCGCCCATCGAGTCACGTTCGATCCGGTAACCAGTTGCCTCTGGAGTCGTCACGCGTACCATCCTGCCGCGCTCCTCGCCGACTCGCAGATGATCGGTCAGTCCAACTCGGCGAGGCACCGGGCCACCTCGTCCCCGTCCGGCGACTCGGCCTGGCGGAACAGGGCCAGCGCTCGGGTCCAGTGCGACCGGGCCGCGGCCGGGTCGGTGTCGCGCAGGCAGCGGGCGATACCGTCCAGCGCCCGGGCCTGCTCGTGCCGGGCGCCCAGCCGGACGGCGTCGGCGAGCACCCGCCGGTGCAGGTCCACCGCGCTGGTCACGTCCCCCTGATCGAGGAGCGCGCGGGCCAGCAGGTTGCGGGAGGTGCAGGCGGCGATCCGGTCCCCGGACTTCGTCACCGCGGCGAGCGCTTCGCGATGCAGCGTCGCGGCGGCCTCCGGCCGGCCCAGGATCCGCTCGATGGTGCCCAGCTCGTTGAGAACCTCGCCCTCGCCGAAGCGGTTGACCTCCCGGCGCTTGAACTGCAACGCCAGCCGCAGGAACCGGCGCGCGCCGGCATAGTCGCCCAGCCGGGCCCGCACCGCACCGAGGTGGCCGAGGGCGTTGCACAGGCTGTTGATGTCGCCGATCTCACGGGCCAGGCGCAGCTGCCGCCGCGAGACCAGCCGCGACTCCGGGTAGCGGCCCCAGGCCAGCAGCAGCACCGCCTGGTTGTTGAGCATCGCGATGACCTCCACCGGCTGGTCACCGGGGGAGACGAGCGCCAGCGCCGCGGCGAGGTGGGCCATGGCGGGAGTGAACTGCCAGTTCGCGCCGTACGCGACGGCCAGGTTCCGGCGGACCGTCGCCTCACCCCGCCGGTCACCGAGGCGCTGGCGCAACCGCAGCGCGACCTCCATCAACTCGATGGCCTCCGGGAACCGCCCGAGGCGGAAGTAGCCCGAGGAGAGGTAGTTCTGGACGGTGGCGATGGCCGCCGCGTCGTCGAGTTGCTCGGCGGCGCGCAGCGCGACGGTGTGGGTGTCCACCAGCTCGTCCAGGTGGCCGTACTTGTAGAGGTAGTACCAGGACGTGCGGGCCAGCTGCCAGCAACGTTCCAGCTGCCCCTCGGCGGCGGCCAGCCGAACCAGCGCCGGCAACGCGGCCCGGTTCGCGTCGAACCAGCCGACGCCCTCCGCAACGGACGCCGACACCAGGTCGGCCCGGGGCGGTTCCGGCAACACCAGGACGGACCGGCTGGCCACCGGCTCCATCCGGCTGGCGATGGCGTACGCCACATGCAGGTGATGATCGAACATCCGGACCGTGGCGGCCGTCCGCTGCGCTGCGGTCTCGCCGGTCTCCACCAGCTGCCGGGCGTACTCGCGCATCAGGTCGTGGAGGCGGAACCGGCCGGTTTCCGGCTCGTCGATGAGGTGCGCGTCCACCAGGCTGTCCAGCAGATCCTGCGCGTCGGGCAGCGGCAGGTCGGCGAGCGCCGCCGCCAGCCGATCGTCGAACAAGCCCCCCGGGTGCAGCGCCAGCAGCCGGAACATCCGCTGCTGGCCGGGGGCGAGCTGTGCGTACGACAGCGCGAACGCCTGCCCGACCGAGCGATCGCCCGCCGACAGCTCGGTCAGGGTGTCCCGTCCGGCGGCCAGCCGGTCCGCCAGGTCGCGGACCCGCCACCGGGGCCGGTGCGCGAGCCGGGCCCCGGCCAGCCGGATCGCCAGCGGCAGGTACCCGCACCGGGCGGTCACCTCGGCGGCCGCTTCCGGCTCGGCCGCGACCCGGTCGACGCCCGCCACCCGGCCGAGCAGCTCCACAGCCTCCTCCGGGTCCAGCACGGCCAGCGACGACGGCTTGCCACCGTCCAGCCCGGCGAGCCGGCGGCGGCTGGTGATCAGGGTGAGGCTGTCCCGGCCGTTGGGCAGCAACGGTGCGACCTGGGCGACGCTCGCGGCGTTGTCGAGCACCACGATCGCCCGCCGCCCGGACAGCTCGCTCCGCCACAGGGCCGCGCGCTCGTCGGTGTCGGCGGGGATCCGGTCGCCGGGAACACCGAGCTGGCGGAGCAGCGCGGCAAGGGCGGCGGCCGGTGGCACCGGCTCGCGTTCGCTGTGCCCGTGCAGGTCGATGAAGAGGTGCGCGTCCGGGTAGCGGTCGGCGAGCGCGGTGGCGACGTGCACGGCCAGGGTGGTCTTCCCACTGCCCGCCATGCCGTCGATGAGCTGGATCCGGGCGTCGTCCTCCTCGATCTCCTTCACCAGCCGGGCGAGCGTCTCCTGCCGTCCGGTGAAGTCGTTGATCGCCCGGGGCAGCGCCCGGACGGGGGTGAAGGACCGCTCCTCGGCGCCGGTGAGTGCCAGGTCGCCGGCGAGTACCCGCTGGTGCAGCTCCTGCAGCGCGGCGCCGGGTTCGATGCCCAGCTCCTCGGCGTAGATCCGGCGTCCCTCCCGGTAGACGGCGAGCGCGTCGGCCTGCCGACCCACCGCGGACAGGGCGAGCATCAACTGGCCGCGCAGCCGCTCCCGCAACGGATGCCGGTCGACGCTCTCGGTCAGTTCGTCGAGCAGGTCGGCGGCCTGCCCGAGGTGCAGCTCGACGTCGACGCACTCCTCCAGCACGGTCAGGCGCTGCTCGTCCAGCGTCTGTGCGCGGCGGCGGACGCTGCGGCTGGGTATGCCACCGAGGGCCGTCCCCCGCCAGAGCGCCAGGGCGGCGCGGAACCGCTCGCGCGCCTCGGTCAGCCGGCCGGCGGCGACGGCAGCCCGGGCGGCCTCCACGCTGCGGGCGAAGACCTCGGCGTCGAGATCGGCGGGCAGGGTACGCACGCCGTACCCGACCGGGTCGGTCACGATGATCTCGGGGGACAGTCCGAGTTCGACGAACCGGCGCCGCAGCCGCGACACGCAGGTCTGGAGCTGGGCGCGGGCGGTGGCGGGCGGGCCCTCCTCCCAGACGGCGTCGAGCAGTTCCTCGACGGGGACCACCCGGCCGGCCCGGAGCAGCAGCATGGCGAGCACGATCCGGTCGCGCCCGGCGGTGACGGTGGCCTCGCCACCGCCGACCCGCAGAGGCCCCAGGATCCCGAACCGCATCTACTCCCCCGCCTGCGTCGCGCAACTTCCAGCAGAGTAGCCCGGTGGTCACGGATCGCCTCGATCCGCTGATAGTGATCTGAGAGCGGATCGACAGCGACACGCCGCAGACTCGTTCCGGGTTGTCGGTGACGGCATCCGACGGGGGCGGTGCGCCCGTTCGTCCTCAGCGGCGCGGGCGCACCGATGTCGGTGCACCACGGACGAGGAAGGGGCGCCGGGCTGACCGCCCGGCGCCCCTTCCTCGTCGTCCAGGGATCAGCGGCGCCCGACGGTCAGCACCGGCTTGGTCACCTCGGCGAAGAAGTCGTTGCCCTTGTCGTCGACCACGATGAAGGCGGGGAAGTCCTCCACCTCGATCTTCCAGACGGCCTCCATGCCCAGCTCCGCGTACTCCAGGACCTCGACGTGCTTGATGCAGTCCTGGGCGAGCCGGGCGGCGGGGCCGCCGATCGAGCCGAGGTAGAAGCCGCCGTGCTGCTGGCAGGAGCGGGTGACCTGGGCCGACCGGTTGCCCTTGGCCAGCATGACCTGCGAGCCGCCAGCGGCCTGGAACCGCTCGACGTAGGCGTCCATCCGGCCGGCCGTGGTCGGGCCGAAGGAGCCGGAGGCGTACCCCTCGGGGGTCTTGGCGGGGCCGGCGTAGTAGACCGCGTGATCGCGCAGGTACTGCGGCATCGGCTCGCCCGCGTCCAGCCGCTCCGCGATCTTGGCGTGCGCGATGTCCCGGGCCACCACCAGCGGGCCGGACAGCGACAGCCGGGTCTTCACCGGGTACTTGGACAGCTCGGCGCGGATCTCGTCCATCGGCCGGTTGAGGTCGACCTTGACGACCGTTTCGGCGTCGAGCGTCTCGTCGGTGACGTCGGGCAGGTAGCGCGCCGGGTCGGTTTCGAGCCGCTCCAGCCACACACCCGACGGGGTGATCTTGGCGACCGCCTGCCGGTCCGCCGAGCAGGAGACGGCGATCGCCACCGGGCAGGACGCGCCGTGCCGGGGCAACCGGACCACCCGCACGTCGTGGCAGAAGTACCGGCCGCCGAACTGCGCGCCGATGCCGAAGTTGCGGGTCAGCTCCAGCACCTCCGCCTCCAGCTCCAGGTCACGGAAGCCGTGCGCGCTCATCGAGCCGGCCGTGGGCAGCGCGTCGAGGTACTTGGCGCTGGCGTACTTCGCAGTCTTCAGGGCGTACTCGGCGGAGGTGCCGCCGATGACGATGGCCAGGTGGTACGGCGGGCAGGCGGCGGTGCCGATCAGCCGCAGCTTCTCCTCCAGGAACTGCATCATCCGCGTCGGGTTGAGCAGCGCCTTGGTCTCCTGGTAGAGGTACGACTTGTTGGCCGAGCCGCCGCCCTTGGCCATGAAGAGGAATTTGTACGCGTCCGGGTGGCCGTCCGGGTCCTCGGCGTAGATCTCCACCTGCGCCGGCAGGTTGCTGCCGGTGTTCCGCTCGTCCCACATGGTCAGTGGGGCGAGCTGGGAGTAGCGCAGGTTCAGTTTCGTGTACGCCTGGTAGACGCCCCGGGAGATGGCCTCGGCGTCGGCGCCGTCGGTCAGCACGTGCCGGCCACGCTTGCCCATCACGATCGCGGTGCCGGTGTCCTGGCACATCGGCAGCACCCCGCCGGCGGCGATGTTGGCGTTGCGCAGCAGGTCCAGCGCGACGAACCGGTCGTTCGGCGAGGCGGCCGGGTCGTCGATGATCGACCGGAGCTGGGCCAGGTGCGCCGGACGCAGGAAGTGCGCGATGTCGTGCATCGCCTCGGCGGTCAGCGCGGTGAGC
The DNA here is from genome assembly GCF_042650685.1 of Micromonospora sp. GCM10011542. Taxonomy (NCBI): domain Bacteria; kingdom Bacillati; phylum Actinomycetota; class Actinomycetes; order Micromonosporales; family Micromonosporaceae; genus Micromonospora; species Micromonospora sp. GCM10011542. The sequence continues at coordinate 137,374 of NZ_JBHSBO010000048.1, read as the reverse complement.
GCGGCCGGCTCCACGGTGAGGAAACGGCGGCCCCCGGGACCGTGTACGACGTCGACGCCCTCGTCGGTGACCAGGCGGTACTCCGTCTGGTCGGGGCCGGTCGGTAGCAGGGGGGCGTACGAGAACGAGGCGGCACTGCTCATGAGCGGAAAGCCTAGGGCAGACCGGTCGATCGCTCCCACCCGCCGGGCAGGTCCTGGGACGCCGCTCTCACCCGCCGGCTACCGGCCGCACCCGCGTGCGGCCCGACGCACCGGGCGGCGCCACCGCTCAGCCGTCCTTGCCGCCGGCCGGGTCGGGGCAGAGTTCGCGCTTGGGTCCGCAGGTGTCGTCGTCGCCGGGGGTGCCGCCGGTGCCGCCCGGAGCGGGGACGCCGCCGTCGCCGGGAGGCCGGGCGGGATCGCCCGCGGTGGCGCCGAAACGGACGTAACCGATCTCCCGCCCCTCGCCGATGATCATGCCTTTGGAGCCGACCGCGAGGGCGTTCGCGGAGGTGCGCAGCGCGGCCAACTCCCGACCGGTGCGCGGGTCGAGGGCGACCAGCCGGGACGGCTTCTCGTCGACGACGACGGCCGCGTACGGGGTGAGCGCCGCGCCGACCTTGCCGGTGGCGGGACGGGTCCACCGGACCCGGTCGGTGCCCAGCTCGCGGGCCACCACCGACCGCTTGTCGGCCGCCCGGACCAGGGCGTACCGGTCGTCGACCGCGATCAGCTTCGCCCCCTGCTCACCCACCCAGAGCAGTCGTCCGTCGTACCCGTCGAGGACCGCCTCCCGGCCGTCCGGGGCGACCCCGATCAGCACGTTCCGCGCGCCCTGCGGATCCTCCCGCTGGGCGCAGCCGGCGTTGTCGGCGGTACGCAGGTTGACCCCGGCCCGCTGCCACGTCTCCTGCCCGGTCGCCGGGTCGCGCCCGGAGATGGCGAAGTAGCAGGTGCCGTCCTGGGACCGGGCGGCGATGCGCAGCATCCGGCCGCCCACCACGGAGAGCCGCTCGTCCCGGCCGGGCTCGACGTTCTGCAACACCCGGCCGGTGGCCGTGTCGACCACGTGCACCCGCCCGTCGACCGGAAAGCCGAGCAGCGGCGGCACCGGCTCCGGCCCGGCCACCCCGTCGTCGATGCGGGTGGCGGTGAGGCGGCGGGTGCCGCGCAGACCCGGGTTGTCGGCGAGCAGCCCGCTGTGCACACCGGGCAGGAACGCCGTCCACAGTGGCACCGTGCCGCGCGGGTCCCAGGCGCTGAGCGTGCAGTCGGTGGCGTCCGTGCAGCGGGCGTCGAGCAGCAGGTTGCGGTACGTCCAGACGGCCACCGCGTCGTCGTCGCGCCGCCGGGTCACGCCGGTGGCCGGGTCGAGCAGCTCGTACCCCTTGACCAGGAGCTTGCCCACCGCGACGACCGGATCGCGGTCGCCGCCCGCGACCGCCGACCAGTCGGCCTTGCGCTCCCAGAGCTGGGCGCCGGTGGCCAGGCTGCGCGCCTCCACCCGGGTCCGCTGCTCGACCACCACCGTGTCGCCGGCGATGGTCACGCTGCGCGGGGTGCCGCCGACCCGCTGCTGCCACACCACGTCCGGCTCGGCGATGGGGTCGCTGCGGTCGACCCAGTCCCAGACGGCCGGGAACGGATTCCACACGCCGGTGGCGGCCAGGGCGACGACCGTGACGAGACCGAGCGCCAGCCCGGTTCGAACGCTCCCCTTCGCCACACGCACACGGTAGCCACGATCAGGGATCTTCCGTACGCCCGCGCCGCCGTGTCGCCGCGCTTTCTGCCGCGCCGGGTGTTAGGAGGGGGCACTTCCTATACACCAGGCGTTAATAAGGGGCCCTTCCTCAACGGCGGGCGGCGGAGCGCACCAACGGCAGCGTCCGGTAGGGAATCTGCTCGGCCAGGGCGATGATGGTCGACGCCCGGGTGATGCCGGCCGACGACACGATCTGGTCGATGACCCTCTGCAGGTCGGCGTTGGACCGGGCCACGATCCGGCAGAGCAGGTCGCTGGAGCCGGTGATGGTGTGCGCCTCCAGCACCTCGGGGATCGCCGCGAGGTGGGCGGTGACCGGGTCGTGGCCGTGCCGCTGGCTGATCTCCAGGGTGACGAAGCTGGTCACCCCGAACCCGATCGCGGTCGGCGCGATGTCCGGCCCGAACCCGCGGATCACGCCCCGGTCGACCAGCTTGTCCAGTCGGGCCTGCACGGTGCCCCGGGCCACGCCGAGCCGCCGCGAGCACTCGAGCACCCCGATCCGCGGCTCCTCGGTGAGCAGTTCGATCAAGCGCGCGTCCAGTTCGTCCAGCTGTACATCCTGCCCACCGTTCATGAGTGAACACCATACCGAATGTGCAACCTGACCAGCGATTACGCGGACAGTTGCCCACTCGACCCCGCTCCGGCGATCCTCGCCACAACATCCGTCACGGCGGCCCACGAGGCCGGCCGGTACGCAAGGGAGGCCGCGATGACCCAGGCTATCGACCGACCCACGTCGACCGAGGAGGTCGACGTCGACCGGCTCGTCGGCGCCGTCGACCACGACATCAGCCACGACCCGTTCCCGGTCAAGGGCCTCGACCACGTGCACTTCCTGGTCGGCAACGCCAAGCAGGCCGCGCACTACTACTCCACCGCGTTCGGCATGACCTGCGTGGCGTACCGCGGACCGGAGCAGGGCTATCGGGACCACGCCCAGTACGTGCTGACCAGCGGTTCGGCCCGGTTCGTGCTGACCGGCGCGGTGCGCCCGGACGCCTCCGGCTCCGAGCACGTGGCGAAGCACAGCGACGGCGTCAGCGACATCGCGCTGGAGGTACCGGACGTGGACGCCGCGTACGCGCACGCCACGGCGCAGGGCGCGACCGGCCTGGTCGAGCCGCACGAGGTGACCGACGAGCACGGCACCGTCCGGATGGCCGCCATCGCCGCCTACGGCGACACCCGGCACACCCTGGTCGACCGGTCCCGCTACACCGGCCCGTTCCTGCCCGGCTTCGTGGCCCGCGGCCCGATCGTGGACCGGCAGCCGATGATCGACGCCGGCATCCAGCCGAAGCGCTTCTTCCAGGCGGTCGACCACGTGGTCGGCAACGTGGAGCTGGGCCGGATGGACGAGTGGGTGGAGTTCTACAAGCGGGTCATGGGCTTCTCCAACATGGCGGAGTTCATCGGCGACGACATCGCCACTGACTACTCGGCGCTGATGAGCAAGGTCGTGGCCAGCGGCACCCGCAAGGTGAAGTTCCCGCTCAACGAGCCGGCGGTGGCCCGCAAGAAGTCGCAGATCGACGAGTACCTGGAGTTCTACCAGGGCCCCGGCGCCCAGCACATCGCCGTCGCGACCAACGACATCCTGGCCAGCGTCGACGCCATGCGGGCGGCCGGCGTGGAGTTCCTGGACACCCCGGACTCGTACTACGACGACCCGGAGCTGCGCGAGCGGATCGGCAACGTGCGGGTGCCGATCGAGGAGCTGAAGGCCCGCAAGATCCTGGTCGACCGGGACGAGGACGGCTACCTGCTGCAGATCTTCACCAAGCCGGTGCAGGACCGCCCCACGGTCTTCTTCGAGCTGATCGAGCGGCACGGCTCGCTGGGCTTCGGCAAGGGCAACTTCAAGGCGCTCTTCCAGGCGATCGAGCGGGAGCAGGAAGCCCGCGGCAACCTGTAACACTTGCGAGCGTGACGCAGCCTCCGTCGTACCCGACGCCGCCGGACGGTGGGCCTCCGCCCGCCGCCGGCGGCTTCGTGCCCGGCCCGCACCCCCCGGGATACGCGGTCCCACCGCAGTACGCCCCGCCGGGCACCGCGGGTCCCGTCCCAGCGGGCTACGCCGCTCCCCCGGGCTACCCCGTGCCCGCGGGCTACGCGCTCCCACCCGGTTACGCCCCGCCCGGGTACGCCGGACCGCCCCGCCCGATGCCCCCACCGCCCACGCTGAGCCCGGGCGGTCAGCCGCTGGCGAGCTTCGCCGACCGGCTGCTGGCCGCGCTGATCGACACCGCGGTCTTCATGGGACTCGGCATCGTGCTCGCCGTGCCCGCGATGATCATCATGATGGTCGTCATCCTGCCCGACCTGGTCCGGGTCAAGCCGGACGGCACCGTCGTCCAGCCCGACCTCCTCAACGACTTCCTGCTGCCGTTCCTGTGGATCGAACTCGCGATCCTCGCCATCTCGCTGGTCGCCGCGTACGTCTACCACGTCGAGATGATGTTCCGGACCGGCCAGACCTACGGCAAGAAGGCCATGAAGCTGCGGATCGTCCCGCTCGACCCGACCCGCACCCTGGACCGGCGGGCAGCCGTCAAGCGATTCCTCGTGCAGAACGTCGCGAGCCTGGTGCTGCCCGGCCTCAGCTACCTCGACGGGCTGTGGCAGCTCTGGGACAAGCCCTGGCAGCAGTGCCTCCACGACAAGTTCGCCGAAACGGTCGTCGTTAAGGTGTCCTCGTGAGCGAGCGCAGCGGGCGAACCAGCAGGCTCAGCAGCGTGGCGCCTCGCGCCGGCGCGGAGCGAAGCGGAGCGGCGGCGTGAGCGTGCAACCCGGCTGGTACGTCGACCCCGCCGACCCCGAGACCCGGCGGTACTGGGACGGCGAGGGCTGGATCGGCGCGCCCATCCCCGTCGACGCCACACCGCCCGAGGGCCCGCCGCCGGTCGAGCCGCCGACGCCCGCACCGGTCCCCGCGGCCGGGTCGCCGACCGCCGCTGAGCCGGTTCCGTCGACCGCCGCCACCGGCTGGCCGCCACCTCCCGGACCGGGTCCGCAACCGGGGCCGGGCCCCGGCTGGACGCCGCAGCAGGGTCCCCCGCCCGGCTGGTCGCCCCAGGGTGCCCCGCCCGGCTGGTCGCCCCAGGGCGGGCCCCCGCCCGGCTGGACCCCGCAGGGTTGGGTCGGACGGCCGCCCGAGCCGCGCCCGCACGGCCTGGCGCTGGCCGGTTTCGGCTCCCGACTGGCCGCCCGACTGATCGACTTCGGCCTGGTCTTCGCCCTGAACGCGCTGGTCAACGGCTGGTTCATTTGGCGACTGGCCGAGGAGATGATGCCGTACTGGCGGGAGGTGTTCCGGCGGGCGCTGGCCGGGGACTCCTCCGCCGAGGGGCTGCCCCCGATCGGCGAGCAGGCCGGCGGGCTCCAGGTGGTGATCCTCCTGATCGCCACCGCGCTCTGGCTGGCGTACGAGGTGCCGCCCATGGCCTCCGGCGGGCAGACCGTCGGCAAGCGGGTGATGCGGATCCGGGCGGTGCCCCTCGCCGACGACCAGCCCCTGGGCTTCGGCCGGGCGCTGCGCCGGTGGACCACGCTCGGCGCGCCCACCCTGTTCTGGTACTGCTGCGGGCTCGGCCTGGTGCTGCAACTGGTCGACGCCCTCTCCCCGCTCTTCGACCACCCGCTGCGTCAGGCGCTGCACGACAAGCGCGCCCAGACGGTGGTCGTCCAGCTTCCCCGCACCACCGGCTCCGCCACCTCGAACGACCGCACCCAGCACCCGGGAGACCCCGAATGACCGAAACCGGACGTCACCAGCCGGCGCTGCGGCTGACCCGCGCCGACCTGGACGCGCTGCCCAGCTACGTGCCGGGGCGCAGCCCCGCCGACCTGGCCCGGGAGCTGGGTCTGCCGGAGGCGATCAAGCTGGCCAGCAACGAGGTGCCGTACGGGCCGCTGCCCGGGGTGGTGGAGGCGGTCGCCGAGGCGGTCACCGCCTCGCACCGCTACCCGGACATGGGCGTGGTCGCGCTGCGCGACGTGCTGGCCGAGCGCTACGGGGTGGCGGCCGAGCGGATCGCCACGGGCTGCGGTTCGGTCGCCCTCGCCGAGCACCTGGTCCGGGCCACCTGCCTGCCCGGCGACGAGCTGCTCTACGCGTGGCGGTCGTTCGAGGCGTACCCGATCATCGCGGCGACCAGCGGCGCGACCAGCGTGCGGGTACCCAACGACGCCGGCCACGGGCACGACCTGGCGGCCATGGCGGCGGCGGTGACCGACCGGACGCGCATGATCCTGGTCTGCAACCCGAACAACCCCACCGGTACGGCGGTCCGCAAGGCGGAGCTGGACCGGTTCCTCGACGCGGTGCCGGACGACGTGCTGGTGGTCATTGACGAGGCGTACCGGGAGTTCGTCACCGACCCGGAGGTGCCGGACGGCCTGAGCTACCTGGACCGGCCGAACGTGGCCGTGCTGCGCACCCTGTCCAAGGCGTGGGGCCTGGCGGGGCTGCGGATCGGCTGGCTGGTCGCCCAGCCGGTGGTGGCCGCGGCGGTCCGCAAGGTGGTGACGCCCTTCTCCACCAGCATGGCCGCTCAGGCGGGGGCGCTGGCCGCCCTGACCCAGGCCGAGGAGATGGAGCGCCGCTGCGCGCTGGTCGTGGCCGAGCGGGACCGGGTCACCCAGGCGTTGCGCAAGTTCGTCCCCGACGTGCCGACCAGCCAGGCCAACTTCGTGTGGCTGCCGCTGGGCGACCGGGCGGTGGAGTTCGGCAAGGCGTGCGAGGCGCGCGGCGTGATCGTCCGGCCGTTCGCCGGCGACGGGGTCCGGGTCACCATCGGCACCCCGGCCGAGAACGACGCGTTCCTGGTCGCGGCGGAGGCGGCGCTGGCCTGACATCACCGGCCAGCTCGACGGCCCGCGCCGCCGGTAGCGTCCCCGGCGCGGGTCAGGTGGCCGCCAGGATCACGGCCTCGCTCGTGAAGAAGTACCGCTGGTCGTCCCCATCCGGGTCGACCGGCTCGCGGAGCCGCTCCACGGCCACGTAGCCGTCCACGGCGGACACCGCGCCGGGGGCCCACCCCGTGCCGTCCGAACCGACGTTGAGCGAGAAGCGGGACCGCTGTGCGCCGGTGACCGGATCCAGCGTCACCAGGGCGTTCGCCTCGGTCAACAGGTGCACCCGGCCGGGCTGGACGGCGATCACCCGGACCGGGCCCAGGTCGTCCACCCGCCACAGCTCGGCACCGGAGCGCGCCGACCGGGCGATGACCACCCCGTCGACCACGGCGATCGCCTGCTCGCCGGCCAGCGTCGCGCCGGCCGGGTCCAGGGCGGGGGCGGCCACCGGCGCAGCGGCGTCGAGCAGCCAACCGCGGCCGCCCGCGTCTCCCGGCCCGGCGGTCCGCAGGGCGGGACAGTCCGAGCGGCCGGTGCGACAGCCGATCGGGGTCACCACCAGGTCGTCCGGGCTCCCCGGCGGGCGCCAGCGCCCGCGCACCGCACCGGTCGCCGCGTCCCGGAACTCCACCGCGGCCGGCCCGGCGCAGGCGTCCACGCCGATCAACTGCCCCGACGCCGTGGTGCCGACGTCGGTGCGGCAGGCCCCGGGCAGCTCGGCCCGCCAGAGTTCCCGACCGTCGGTCAGCTCCCACCCGCGCGCCTGGACGTCGCCGGTGACCACCAGCACCGTCCGGCCGCCCGCGCCGTTGGCGAGATAGAACCCGCGCGGGTCCCAGACCGTCGCCGCGCCGGTACGCCGGGCGGTCGGCCCGGTCCCGGCCGGCACCGGCCCGTCGGCGCGCCACAGCACCCGGCCGTCCCGCGCGTCGAGTGCGACGACACGGCCGTCCGACCAGCGGCTGACCACCGTCGTCCCGCTGGCCACCACTCCACTCAGCTGCGCCGGCCAGCGCCGGTACGACCAGTACGGGGTGGTGCGGTACTTCCGATCGACCGGCCGGTCGGCGTACACCTGGCGGTGGGCGGCGTACACCCGCAGCCGCGCGTCCACGATCAGCGGGGCGACCGGAAGCCGGCCGATCACGCCGGGGGCGGGTCGGGCCGCGGCCGGGTAACCGCCCCGGCCCACGGTGCTCACCTCGGCCGGCGCGAGCACCCGGTGGACCGTGGCCGCGATCGCGGCGACGGCGACCAGCGCCGCGACCGCCACCACCAGCCGTCGCCGGTCCTTCGGGAACCCCATGCCGCACCTCCGCCCGGCACCCTACCCAGCGGAACCACCCGGAGCCCGGTCAGGTCACGCGTGCCGGCGGGTCGACGGACGCGGGGCCGGCGGCGGGGTCAGGCGGCTTCGACGGAGCCGATGCTGCCCGCGGCCGCGGCGAGGTCGGTGAGATCGCGCCGGAGCGCCACCTCGACCGCCCGGGCGGCGAGCGTGCCGAGCAGCAACGCCACCACCCGGCCGTACGGTGCGGTCGGCACGGCCTCCTGCGTGACGGTGACCGCGGTGCAGCCACGGCGACGCCGGCGCACCGGCCGCAGGCTCCAGGTGATCCGGTAGTCGACGCCGGCGCCGGAGGAACAGAGCACCAGCCGATGCGGGGCGACCGCCTCCACCACGAGGAACTCCTCGGCCAGCAGGCGACCGCCCGGCTGGACGCGCTCCTCGCGCCAGGCGGTGCCGGGCCCGAACGGGCCGGGGGTCAGCAGCTCGACCGGCCCGGCGGCGCTCAGACGAGCGGCACGGCCGGACAGGTCGGTCAGCAGGCGCCAGACATCGGCGGCGTGCGCCTCGATGAACCCGGTAACCGCCACCGTCGACATGCGACCCTCCCGTGTCCCCGACGGTACGCGGGGTGCGGGCCCGGCGGGGCCCCCGGGACGGAATTTCCACCGTCCAGAGGACCCCGTCGTGCGGTGGTCCGGCGCCGGTCAGTGGTCGAACCGACCGTCCCGGATGCTCCCGATGAACGCCGTCCACCCCGGGGGGCTGACGGCGAGTGTGGGACCGGCCTGGTCCTTGGAGTCGCGGACCGCGACCAGACCGAGGACATCGACCAGGTTGTCGGCCACCTCCACGCAGAGCCCCTGGTCGTTCGAGCGGCTGCTGGTACGCCAGACCGCGCCGGTGAGATCGTGCATCGTCGTTACCTCCGTGTGCGATGGACCGCCCACCGTCGGCGGCCGGACGACACTCGTCCGGCCCGTACCGCCTGGGGGGCGACGGAATCCGCGACGATCAACGGGGTTACGACGGAGGAAGATCGCACAGCCGGTGCGACCGGGCGTCCCAGCGATGGGACGCTCTGTCCGCGCTGGTCTCAGCGGGCCGGGCGGATGGTGCCCGTGACCTCGCCGAGGGCGATGGTGGTGCCGTCCGGGCCGGGCGCGGTCGCGGTCACGGTGACCGTGTCACCGTCCTGGAGGAACGTCCGGGTCTCGCCACCGAGCTTCACCGGCTCGGCCCCGCCCCAGGTCAGCTCCAGGAACGAGCCGACCTGCCCCCGGTCGGGACCGGAGACGGTGCCGGACGCGTAGAGATCGCCGGTACGCAGCGCGGCGCCGTTGACGGTGAGGTGCGCCAACTGCTGCGCAGGCGTCCAGTACATGGTGGCGAACGGCGGCTCACTGACCCGCTCGCCGTTCCACTCGACCGCGAGCCGGAGGTCGAGCCCCAGGTGCGGTACGTCGCGCAGGTAGTCGGCGACCGGCGGGTCCTGGTCCGGGGCGGGCACGAAGGCGTCCGTGAGCGCGTCCAACGGTGTCACCCAGGCGGAGACCGAGGTGGCGAAGGACTTGCCGAGGAACGGGCCGAGCGGCTGGTACTCCCACGCCTGGATGTCCCGGGCCGACCAGTCGTTGACCAGCACCACCCCGAAGACGTGCTCGGCGAAGTCGTCGGCGCTCACGCGGGCGCCGAGCGGGCTGGGTACGCCCACCACGAAGCCGACCTCGGCCTCGATGTCCAGGCGTACCGAGGGGCCGGTGACCGGGCCCTCGGCGGAGGCGCGTTGCCCGATCGGCCGGACCACCGGCGTACCGGAGACCACCACCGTGCCGGCCCGACCGTGGTAGCCGATCGGCAGGTGCTTCCAGTTCGGCAGCAGCGGCGGCTGGCCCGGGCGGAAGATCTGGCCGACGTTCGACGCGTGGTGCTCCGAGGAGTAGAAGTCGACGTAGTCCGCGACGTCGAAGGGCAGCAGCAGCTCCACCTCGTCCAGCGGCACCAGCAGCGGCTCCACCGCCGGGCGGTACGCCGGGTCGGTGAGCAACTCGACGATCCGCTGCCGGACCGTCGTCCACTGCGGTCGGCCCAGCGCCATGAAGTCGTTGAGGGTGGGCCGGCACAGCGCGCCGGCGGCCAGCACCAGGTCGGCTGCCTCGGCGCCGGCGAGATCGAGCACGAACGCCCCGATCCGGACGCCGATCCGCGGCTCGCTCCCGTCGTGCCGGAACACCCCGTACGGCAGGTTGGTCACCCCGTACGACGAACCGTCGGCACCGGTCACCCAGGTCATGCGTCGTAGCCCCCGTTCACCAGCCCCAGCCGGATCAGATCGGTCAGTGGTTCCAGGATGCTGCACGAGCCGAAGCCGACCCAGAGCGGGCGGCGGCCGTCCAGCCGTCCGCTGGTGCGCTCCAGCAGCGGGCGCGGGTCGAGCACGGTCAGCAGTTCGGCGACGACGTCCACGCCGCCGCCCTCGGCGGCGGCCAGGGTCGCGGCCAGCACGTTGGCGTACCCGTGGTGGGTGAACCCGGTCTCCGGGTCCAGGTGCCGGACCGCCTGGTGCAGCCCGGCGGTGAGCTTGAACGGCAGGTCCCGGTCCCGGCAGGCGCAGATCACCGCGGCCAGCTCGCGCGGGGTGGGGAAGAGTTCGGCGGCCAGCCCGCCGGTGCGGAACTTCGCCGCGATCGACACCCCGTCGGCCCGGGCGGCGGCGAGCACGTCCAGCGCGCCCATCAGCCCGAACGTCAACGGCAGCTCGGCGTAGACAGCTTCGAGACCCGACGCCTTGTCGGCCATCCGTAGCAGGCCGTCGACGCCGGGCAGCGGATCCTCGCCCCGCTTGGCGACCGCCGCCTCCACCTGCCGGATTCGGATCCGCGGATCCGCCTCCGCGACGGCCCGGTCGAGCCGGTCGACCGGCAGGTCCGCGATCACCCCGACGGCGAGGGACTCGTCGGCGTCGAGCAGGCCGGGCAGCTCGGGCAGCCGCGAGGCGGGCATCAGCAGCGGGCCGACCAGGTCGGCGTACCAGGCGGCGCGGTGCCGGCGGTGGGCGGCGACGGCGTCGGGCAGCGCGGCGCTGCCGGGCGGGAAGACGGCGGCGTCGTCCACCAGGCCGTCGAGGAGCGCGGGCACCTGCGTTGACACGAAACAAGAATGTACGGGACGCTGGCAAGGAACGGACAGCAGCGTCCGATTATCGGACGCCTCCGGCCGGTCAACGGGACATATCGGGAGGCGAGATGCCGTACTACCGCAGCGTCGGCGAGGTGCCGCGCAAGCGCCACACCCAGTTTCGCCAGCCCGACGGCAGCCTCTACGCCGAGGAGCTGATGGGCCAGGAGGGCTTCTCCTCCGACTCGTCGCTGCTCTACCACCGGCACGCGCCCACTGCGATCGTGGCCGCCGAGGAGTTCACCCCGCCGGCGTACGCCCGGACGCCGAACCTGCCGCTCAAGCCCCGGCACCTGCGCACCCACAAGCTCGACAGCGGCGGCGCCGACCCGGTCCTCGGCCGGCAGTACCTGCTCGCCAACGACGACGTGCGGATCGCGTACGTGCTGGCCGACCGGCCGTCGCCGCTCTTCCGCGACGCCACCGGCGACCACTGCCTCTACGTCGAGTCGGGCACCCTGCGGGTGGAGTCGCCGTTCGGGGTGCTCGACGCGGTCGCCGGTGACTACGTCATCATCCCCACCTCGACCATCCACCGTCTGGTGCCCACCGGTGAGCAGCCCGTCCGACTGCTCACCATCGAGGCGGCCGGGCACATCGGCCCGCCCAAGCGCTACCTCTCCGTACGCGGCCAGTTCCTGGAGCACTCGCCGTACTGCGAGCGCGACGTCCGCGGCCCGGACGAGCCCCTCCTGGTCGATGGCGAGGACGTCGAGGTGCTGGTCCGGCACCGGCGGGGTTGGACCCGCTACGTGTACGCCAACCACCCGTTCGACGTGGTCGGCTGGGACGGGCACATGTACCCGTGGGCGTTCTCCATCCACGACTTCGAGCCGATCACCGGTCGGATCCACCAGCCCCCGCCGGTGCACCAGACCTTCCAGGGCCCCAACTTCGTGATCTGCTCGTTCGTGCCCCGCAAGGTCGACTACCACCCCGACTCGATCCCGGTGCCGTACAACCACCACAACGTCGACTCCGACGAGATGCTCTTCTACACCGGCGGCAACTACGAGGCCCGGCGCGGCTCCGGCATCGAACAGGGCTCCATCTCGCTGCACCCGTCCGGCTTCACCCACGGCCCGCAGCCGGGCGCCGCCGAGCGGTCGATCGGCGCGGACTACTTCGACGAGCTCGCCGTCATGGTCGACACGTTCCGCCCGCTGGACCTCTGCGACGCCGGCCGCTCCTGCGAGGACGACGCGTACGCCTGGACCTGGGCCCGCCGCCCCTGACGGGCCGCACGCTCCACCCCTCGCCGCCGTGGGTCCGACCGCTCGCGGTCAGCCCTGGTCGCCGTGCGCTTCGACCGCTCGCCGTCAGCGCTGGTCGCCGTGAGGTTCGACCGCTCGCCGTCAGCCCTGGCTGCAGTGGGTTCGACCGCTCGCGGTCAGCGCTGGTCGCCGTGGGGGTTTCGCCGGAGCCCGCCCCGCTCCGGGCGGTCAGGCTTGATCCCTCCGCGGGTCGGGCTCCGGCGAAACCCGACCGGGTCGCGCTCGACGCCAAAGGCCACGCCGGTCGGTAGGACCCAGCCAGCGTCCGTGGAGACGAGCTCGCTCCACTCCAGATCGCCGACATGGCGCGATTCGGGTAAGTCAGACACCGCCACGCCGCCGACCTGGTGTTGATCTCGCAGTTCACCCCAGTCAGACGCGGGGCTCTCATGATCGGCTCGGTTTCCTTGAAGTCGGGGTATCCCCAGCCCAGGACAGCCCGACATCCTGCATCTCGAGTGGATCATCCCGCGGTGCCGTCACCGAAAACCCACGAAAGGGGCGAGACGGACACCGTCTCGGCCGGACCGGGCGGGCGAACGAAGGCGGGACCAGGCCTGGGTCAGGTCCGACCAAGTCCTCACCCGACGACCGCCGTCGGGCGGGCCGGCAGGAGGCGGAGCGGGTGGGGCGTCAGCGGACGATACGGGAGAAGATGGCGAGTTCGGCCACGGCGGTGGCGGCGATGGCCAGCACCAGCGGCCACGGCGTGCCGACCAGGGCGTAGACCACCAGCAAGACCGGGGCGGCGGCGACCGCGTAGATCGCCAGGGCCAGGGTCCGGTCCGAGTGGAGCAGGGCGGGCAGTACGGTCCGGGTCAGCCCCGGCAGCCGGGCCGCTAGCCGCCACACCACGATGGCGCCACTCGCCGCGGCGAGCACGGCCACGAAGCGGGACAGCCCGTCGCCACCGGGTGCCAGGAACGCGACCAGCACGGTGGCCACCAGCGACCAGCCGGCACCGTAGAGCACCAGGCGGTGCAGGCCGTGGCTGATGGTCCGCGCGGAGTCCATCCGGCGTGGGTTGAGCGTGGCGGCCTCGGCGAGGTACTCGATCGCCTCCGACCAGCGGCGCTGCTCCAGCCGCATGACCCCCACGTCGTGTCGCACCTCGGCGAGCTGCGGGTCGAGCCGCAGCGCCTCCCGGTAGGCGCGTTCGGCCAGGTCGAAGAGTTCCAGCCGGGCCGCGACCAGGCCGAGCACCAGGTGCGCCTGGGGCTCCTGCGGGGCCAGTTCGACCCCGCGCCAGGCCGCGTTCAGCGCCGGCTGTCCGTTGCGCGCGCCGGCCAGGATCGCCGCGGCGCTGCGCTGGGCGTACGCGTCGGCCGGGCCCAGCGCGAGGAGTCGGTCGGCGCAGCTGGCGGACTCGGCGTACCGCTCCAGGTCGGACAGTGCCATCCCGCGGGCGACCAGTGGCGCGAGGGTGTCCGGGGCGGCGGCAACGGCGGCGTCGGCCGCGGTGAGCGCCTCGGCCGGGCGGTCGGCGGCCAGGTGCACCCGGGCCAGCATGGTGAGCGTCCCGGCGTTGGCCGGTTCCAGCGCGAGTGCGTACGCCAGTTCCCCGACCGCCTCGTCGTAGCGGCCGAGTTCGGCGAGGAGCTGGGCCCGCTGGAGGTACCCGTCGGCGGCGGACTGGTCGGAGGTGGGGTCGCTGGACATCGCGGCGAGCCTAGGTGGCGGGCGCGTCGTACACCAGGGCCACCGCGATGCCGGCGAGCCCTTCGCCGCGCCCGGTGAAGCCGAGCCCGTCGGTGGTGGCGGCGGAGAGGGTGACGGGCGCGCCGATGGCCGCGGAAAGCACCCGCTGGGCCTCCTCGCGGCGCGGGCCGATCTTGGGACGGTTGCCGACCACCTGCACCGAGACGTTGCCGATGGCGAGGCCGGCGGCTCGCACGCGGCGGGCGGTCTCGGTGAGCAGCTCCACCCCGGACGCGCCGGCCCACTCCGGCTCACCCACTCCGAAGGTGGAGCCGAGATCGCCCAGGCCGGCGGCGGAGAGCAGCGAGTTGCAGGCGGCGTGGGCGGCGACGTCGGCGTCCGAGTGCCCGGCCAGGCCGTCCTGGTCGGGCCAGAGCAGGCCGGCCACCCAGCAGGGTCGGCCGGCCGCGAACGCGTGCACGTCGGTGCCGACGGCCACCCGGGGAACGATCATGATCTGAGGGTACGCGTCAGCCGGCGGCGGTCAGCAGGTGCTCGGCGAGCGCCAGGTCGAACGGGCGGGTGATCTTCAGCGCGTACTCCGAGCCGGGTACGCAGCTCACCGCGACGCCGAGCTTCTCGACCAGGCCGGCATCGTCGGTGAGCGGGTCACCGGCCGCGGCGTGGGCTGCGGCGAGCGCCGTCCGGCGGAAGCCCTGCGGGGTCTGCACGGCGCGCAGCGTGGACCGGTCGACGGTGCCGAGCACCACCTCGCCGGCGTCGACCTCCTTGATCGTGTCGACGACCGGCAGCACCGGGATCACGGCATCGCTCCCGGCCCGGACCGCGGCCGCGACGGATTCGACCAGCTCCGGTGGGGTGAGCGCGCGGGCGGCGTCGTGCACCAGGACGATCTCCGGGCCGGGCGGCACCGCGGCCAGGGCTGCGGCCACCGACGCCTGGCGTTCCGCACCGCCGGCCACCACGGTCACCGGCGCCACCGGGGTGAGCAGCTCGCGAACGGCGGGCACCTCGGCGGCCGGAGCCGCGACCACGATCGTGTGCACCGAGGGTGCGGCGGCCAGCCGCCGGACCGCGTGCACCAGCAGCGGCTCACCCGCGAGCAGGCGCAGCGCCTTGGGTCGGCCGGGGCCGAGCCGTACGCCGGCACCCGCCGCAGGCACGAGGACCGCGACGTCACCGCGCGGATTGAGCTGCGCGGTCACGTCGCGGTCCTCGGGTTTCTTCGTCAAGAAGTGGGTACGACGATGCTGTGCGGACTAGGCCTCGGTCAGCACCTTGTCGAGCAGCGTCTCAGCCTCGTCCTTGGTGCTCTTCTCCGCCAGCGCGACCTCGCCGACGAGAATGTCACGGGCCTTGGCGAGCATGCGCTTCTCGCCTGCGGAAAGGCCCCGCTCCCGCTCCCGGCGCCACAGGTCACGCACGACCTCGGCGACCTTCAGCGGGTTGCCGGAAGCCAGCTTCTCCAGATTGGCCTTGTAACGCCGCGACCAGTTGGTCGGCTCCTCGGTGTGCGGAGCCCGGAGAACGTCGAAGACCTTCCCGAGGCCCTCTTCGCCGACCACCTCGCGCACACCCACGATCTCGGCGTTCTCGGCCGGCACCCGGACCGTCAGGTCACCCTGCGCGACCCTCAGGACGAGGTACTGCTTGGGCTCGCCCTTGATGACCCGAGTCTCGATTGCCTCGATGAGTGCGGCCCCGTGGTGGGGGTAAACAACGGTCTCGCCGACACTGAAAACCATAGGTTCGAAACCCCTTTCGCTGTGTCTAGGGTAACACGCTCAGGCACCGATGTCTCACCGCTGTCCTGACCGTTGGCGCAGCTCAGGGGCCCTGTGAGAGGTATTTCTTCAGCTTGACAGGCAGCCAAACCGATGGTTCAAACACGCTCTGTGACGTACGGATGACATCCCGGTACGGGTGAACAGAACGTCGAGATCAAGGGCAATGCGCACCCCCATGGTATCCCGGTGGGCGGGACTGCGCCCAGGTGTAGCGGGAGGAGCCCCCGGTGGGGGACGCTGGAGGTCGAGCCGCAGTCCGCTCCCGAGACGCTGCCAGGGGGTCCGATGGGCATGCCGGACGCAGAGGGCCACGGGCCACCCGAGGGGCTGCCCGACCTGCCACCCGAGTGGGGCCGCGTAGTGGTCCCCGACGATGCCTCGGCGCTCGCCGCCGAGGCCGCACAGGTACGCCGCGAGCTGCGCCGGGCCGCCCCGCACGCCGGGGTCCGGTGGGCACACGGGCTCGCCCTGCCGCTGCTGGTCCTGCTGGTGGCGGTGCTCACCACGCTCGCCGGCCTGGTCGCGGTGTCCTGGCCGCGGACCATCCGCAGCACCGACCGCCCGGCCCCCGCCCCGTACGCACCACCCGCCCTCACCGGCCGGGCGCTGCCCGCGCTGGACCTGGTGGACGTCGGCCAGAAGCCGGTGCCGCTGCGCGGTCTGCTGCCCGCGATGATCATCCTGGTCGACGGCTGCCCCTGCCCGGACCGGGTCGCCGAGGCCGTGGCCGCGTCGCCCGACGGGGTGGCCGTGGTCACCGTCGCCGGAGGACCCACCGTCGCCGCGCGACCGCCGACGACCGGACCGGCGGCCCGCGCGCTCGCGGATCCCGCCGGTGGGCTGCGCTCCTTCGTGGGCCCACCCGCCGGGCCGGGCACCGCGACCGCGCTGCTGGTCGACCGGACGGGCGTCGTGACCCGGGTGCTGCCCGAGCTGGGCCCGGCCGACGCGTACCGGGCGGATCTGGCCGCTCTCGCCGCCTGAGGCCCTAGGGCAGCTCGACGAGCTGCGCCTCGACGTCGATCGAGTTCGCACCGACGACGGTCAGTGTCACCCGGATCGGCCCGCCGGTGCGGTGCAGTTCGGCGGTGGTGATCATCCCATTGCAGTCGGCCTGGTCCGGCCCGCTCGTCCGGGCGCCGCCGAGCGTCACGCGCAGGGCGCCAGGCCGGGTGCAGCGGTACTGGAGCAGGTAGCGGGCGTCATTGCCGGCGGCCTGGCGGGTGATCCCCGTGGTCGGGGTGATCGCCGCCCGCAACCGCCAGGTCGTCGCCGGGAACCGGGGCAGGCCGCCGTCCGAATCCAGGTCGTAGAACAGCTCGCCCGGGGCGCCGTCGATGTCGGTGACCATGCCCGTCGCCGGGTCGATCGAGACACCGCCCTGCCCCTCGACACCGATGACCTCGCCCGTTTCGTCCATCCGGACGGTGAGCCGCGATTCGGGGTCGCTGTTGGACAGGGCTTCGTCCAGGCTGATGCCAACGCTGGGTCGGACCGATGGCGTGGCCGTCGGCGTGGGAGCCGGCCCGGCCGTCGGAGTGGGCGCCGCGGCACGCCACCACCAGCCGCCGGCGGCCAGGGCGGCCAGCGCCACCCCGACCAGCACCGCCGACCGGAGCCGGTCGTCCCCGCCCGCATCCATCGGACGAGCGTACCGCCGGCCCGCGCCGCGCTCAGCCCTGTCGATCGAGCAGGGCGGCGTACAGGGTCAGGCCGGGGCCGAACGCCAGCATGACGATCCGTTGCGGGGCGGGTGCCGAGCGGTACAGGCGGTCGAGGATCAGCAGCACCGTCGGAGACGAGCAGTTGCCGTGCTCGTCGAGCGTCGCCCGGGACGCGGCCAGCGCCTGCGGCGGCAGGGCCAGCTCCCGCTCCACCACGTTGAGGATCCGCGGCCCGCCCGGATGCACCGCCCAGCCGTCCACCTCGGCGATCGTCGCGCCGTGCCGGGCCAGCAGGTCGTCGACGAGTTTGCGGACGTGCGCCGAGAGCACCTGCGGCACCTTCGGCGACAGCCCCATCCGGAAGCCGGCGTCGGTGACGTCCCAGGTCATGTGGTCGGCCGTGGAGGTGTCGGTGACCGAGGTGACCTCGCGCACCGCGTACCCCGGGCCACCCGGCGTCACCACGGCGGCGACCGCGGCGTCGGAGAAGAGTGCGTGCGAGACGATCTGCTGCGTGTCCACCCGGGCGGTGGAGGGCTGGATGTGCAGGCTGGTCAGCTCCGCGCAGAGCAGCAGCGCAGGGCGGCCCCGGGCGGTGACGAAGTCGCTCGCCGCGCCCAACCCCGGCAGGGCCGCGTAGCAGCCCATGTGACCGACGAAGATCCGCTGTGTGTCCGGAGCCATGCCCAGGTCCCGGGCCAACAGGATGTCAAGCCCCGGGGTGGCGTACCCGGTGCAGGAGCAGACGATGAACATCCCGATGTCGCCGGCGCCCAGGCCCGCCGCGGTCAGCGCCCGGCCGACCGCCTCCTTGCCCAGCGGCAGCGCCTCCACCTGGTAGCGGCGCATCCGGCGTTCCGTCGGCCAGTCCGAGACGTCCTCCAACAGCGGGTTGACCGCCGCCTGCCGTCGGGTCACGCCCGAGTTGGCGAAGATGCGCTGCGCCAACGCCCGGGTGGTGCCGGTGAAGTGCCGGGAGAAGAAGCCCTCCCACAACTCGTCCTGGGCGGCGGACGGCGGTTGCGCCGTCCCGAGACCCGCGATCACTGGTACGGACACGATCCCCACCTCTCGTCCGACGACAGCTCCAGGTCGTGCCGCGGCGCCAGACGCGCCGAGCTGGAGTTGTCGGAGCTGTCCTCCCCCGATCCCTGCCCACGACCTCGCCCGCCCACGTGCGGCACCGGGTCGAGCCGGCTCACCAACGAGGCGCCGATCCGTCGCGGTCCGGGTCGCCGCCCAGCGCGGCGATGCCCAGCCAGTCGGCGCAGACGTCCGAGGTGGCCGGATGCAGCGAGCCGCAGCGGGCGTCCCGGTACAGCCGTTCCAACGGGTGCCCGCGCCGGGTCGCCGACGTGCCCGCCGCCTCCAGCATCGACGCCGCCACCTCCGCCGCCGTGGTGCCGGCCAGCAGCTTGGCCCGCCACACCCAGCGGTTGGTCTCCGCGTCGCCCGGCGCGTCGTCCACCCGGCGGGCCGCCTCGGCCACCACGAGCTGGGCCGCCGCCACCGCCGCGTCCGCCCGCCCCAGCCGGGCGCGCACCGCCGGCAGGCCGGCCAGGTTGCGGGCGTTGAGGTGCTCGGCGGCAGCGTCGATCGCCGCCCGGGCCACCCCGACGTAGACGGCCGCGTAACTGGCCACCAGCCAGTGCGGCATCAGCTGCGCGACCACCAGGGCCAGCCCCTCCACCCCGCCGAGCAACCGGTCGGCCGGCACCGTGACGTCCAGGTGCAGGTCGTGCGAGGAGGTGGCGCGCATGCCGAGCGCGTCCCAGGTCGGCTCGACGGTCAGGCCCGCCGGACCGGCCGGCACCAGGAACTGGGAGACCACCGACTGGTCGGCCGTGCTGCGCGCCGCCACCAGGTAGCCGTCGGCGTGCCCGGCACCGGAGCAGAACGTCTTGCTGCCCTTGACGCGCCAACCCTCGTCGGTCGCCTCGTAGACCGTGCTGAGCCGCGAGAGCCGGGCGCCCGCGCCGCGCTCGCTCATCGCCACCGCGTACCAGGAGCCGTTCGCCGCGGCGGTGAGCAGCCGGTCCCGGGCGGCGAGCGCCGCGTCCGGCACGCCCAGCGCCTCGGCCAGTTCCTCGGTGACCGCGCCGAGCGCGCCGGTGACCGAGGCGTGCATGTTGAACACCAGCGCCGTCGCGCCGTTGCCCCGGGCCAGCTCGGTGGCGACCGCGGCGTACTCGGCGAAGCTCGCGCCCATGCCGCCGAGCGCCCGGGGAACCATCAGCCCGAACAGACCGGCATCCCGCAGGTCGCGGAAGTCCTCGACGGGGAAGGAGCCGTCCCGGTCGTGCTCCGCCGCCCGCGCGGCGAACCGCGGCGCCAACCGGCGGGCCGCCTCCAGCGCGTGCACCGTCATATCGCCCCCTTCTCGGCGTCCCTTACCCCGCCCCCGGCCCCACTATCCGCTTCGGACCCCCCGACCCTGGTACAACACGGCGGTGGAGCGGGTCGGCACGATGCGCGGCGCACGGCCGGCGGGCACCACACCGGGGCTACCGGCCGCGCGGGCCCGGCGCACCAACCAGCGGACCAGGCCGCCGACCTCGGGCCGGATGCCCCGCAGCCGCAGCCGGACACCGTGCCGGGCGCACTCGGCCACCAGCGCCCGGGCGTCCACGAACAACCGTGGATCGTGGATGCCGCGCGGCACGGTAGGCAGCCGCTCCGCGATCCGGACCGCCAACAGCCGGGCCAGCGCCGTGTCGTTCAGGGTGTCCAGCACCAGCAGGCCGCCCGGACGCAGCAGCCGGCACGCCTCGGCCACCGCCTGCCGCCAGTCCGGTACGTGTTCCAGCAGCTCGCCGGCGGAGACCACGTCGGCGCAACCGGTGGCGAGCGGAACCGCGGTGACGTCGGCCTGGACCACGGTCACCCCGTGGCCGGCGGCCTGCACCAGTGCCGAGCGGGTCAGGTCCACCCCGACGTGCCGGTAGCCCTTGCCGGCCAGGTGCGGCGCGAGCAGCCCGGCGCCGCAGCCCAGATCGACCAGGAGCGCGTCGGGCCGGGTCGCCGGTGGCACCAGGGCCGCTCGCGCCTCGGCCAGCCAGTGCAGCATCGCGAACGCGCCGTCCGGCCGCCACCACTCGCCGGCCAGATCGTCGTACTGGCGCGGATCGTTGCGCGGCAGCACCCGGGGGCCGGTGGACGTCGCGGCCCCAGCCACGTCTCGCATGGCACCGAGCGTGGCACGACTGCTCGGTAACGACCAGACTTCCCTTATGTCGTCGAGGGTGTTAGGGCTGGTCAGGGCGAGCCATCCGGAACCGGCCGCGGCGGTGACCACGGTGGCCGGTCTGCTGGCCTGGGGCGTCGGGCACCGGCCGTCGGGCGTCGCCTCGGTCGTGCTGGCCGTGCTGGCCAGCCAACTCGCCGTGGGCTGGACCAACGACGCGCTGGACGCCGACCGGGATGTCACGGTGGGGCGTACCGACAAGCCGGTCGCCGCCGGCGCGGTCGGCCGGCGGACGGTGGCCTGGGGCGCGGCGGTGGCCGCGGTGGCCTGCCCGCTGCTGGCGCTGACCACGAACCCCGTCGCGGCGTTCTGGCTCACCGTCGCCCTGGTCTCCGCGCTGCTCTACGACTGGCCGCTCAAGGCCACTCCGCTCTCGGTGCTGCCGTACGCCGTCTCGTTCGGGGCGCTGCCCGCCTTCGTGGTGCTGGCGCTGCCCGGCCAGCCGACCCCGCCGGCCTGGCTGGTGCTCGCCGGTGCCTGCCTCGGCGCCGGCGCCCACTTCGCCAACGTGCTGCCCGACCTCGACGACGACGCCCGCACAGGGGTGCGCGGTCTGCCGCACCGGCTCGGCGCGGCCGGCAGTCGGGCCGCTGCCGCCGGGCTGCTGCTCACGGCGACCGCGGTGCTGGTCCTCGGTCCGCCCGGGCCGCCGTCAGCCGTGGGGCTGGCGGCGGTCACCACCGCCGCCGTGGTGCCACCGCTGAGCTGGTACGGCGGACGCGCGGCGGTCCGGGCCGGCCGACGCCCGGTCGCCGCCTTCCGGGCGATGATGCTGGTGGCCCTCATCGACGTGGTCCTGCTGGTGGCGAGCGGTCGGGTGGTCTGACGGCCCCCGGGACGGGTGGCATTACCGGGTCGGCGTGCGGGCCTCGATCAGCCCCAACTACCCTGGAGCGCGGTCTGCGCGGGTATGGCCACCGTGCCCGGCGAGCGGCCGGGTGGGGATCGTGACGAGGAGGACCGACGTGACGCGCTCGATCAGGGGTTCCCGGCGGGTGGCCCTGTTGCTGTCCGGGATGGCGGCGGCCACGAGCCTGCTGGCGTCCGGGTGCGGCGCCGGCCAGATCGCCGAGACCGCCAACAAGGAGCCGTCGGTCCAGGGCGTCAACCTGTCCGCGGGCAACAACAACTACTCGGTGCGCGGTCTGCTGGTCGAGTACCCGGGCACCGAGGGCTACAAGGCCGGCCAGGACGCCATCCTCAACGCCGTGATCTACAACGACTCGAAGAGCACCGTGACCGTCACGGTCACCACGCAGAGCGCTCGCGAGGTCGTGATCGGCAGCGGCCCGCTGAGCCCGTCGGCGTCCACGTCCGAGTCGCCCTCCGCCAGCCCGTCCGAGTCCGCCTCGGCCAGCCCGTCGACGTCCGAGTCGCGCTCGGCCAGCCCGTCGGCCACCCCGTCCGAGACCGGGTCGTCGTCGGCCACGCCGTCCGCGCCGGAATCGGCCCGCGCGTCCGGTTCGGCCAGCCCCTCGACCCCGGGTCAGCCGGCCCGGATCGAGCTGGCGCCGCAGAGCTACATCCAGCTGAACACCGAGGCCCCGCAGCAGCTGCGGCTGATCGGGCTGACCGAGGCGCTGCGCTCCGGCCAGAACGTCTTCGTGACCTTCGACTTCGGCAACGGCAACACCGTCACCGGACCCGCGCCGATCGCGGTGCCGCTCACCCCGGCGCCCCGCAGCTCTCCGATCGTCGAGCGGGAGGGCGGCTACGGCGACGAGGGCGGCACCGAGGGCGGCACCGGCCACGGCGGCTGACCCACCAGAGCATCGACGACACCCCGGCGTGGCAACCACCACGCCGGGGTGTTTTCGTCGTACGCGAGGGCTAGCGTCCTGATGTGACCACTCCCCGATCGACCACTCCGCGCGCCGGCGCGGGCGGCGGCACCCGCGGTCGGTCCGCCGCGCGCGAGCCGCGCCCGGCCTACGAGTGCGACGCCTGTGGCCACCAGCCACCCAAGTGGGTCGGGCGCTGCCCGGAGTGCGGCGAGTGGGGCTCGGTGATCGAGTCCACCGTGACCGGCCCGACCGTCTCCGGTCGGGTTGTCAGCTCCCGGTTGCCCGCCGAGCCGGCCCGGCCGATCGCCACCATCAGCGCCGCCCCCGCCCGCGCCCGGCCCACCGGCGTCAGCGAGCTCGACCGGGTGCTCGGCGGCGGCCTGGTTCCCGGCGCGGTGGTGCTGCTCGCCGGCGAGCCCGGGGTGGGCAAGTCCACGCTGCTTCTCGACGTGGCGCAGCAGTGGGCGGTCGGCGCCGGCAGCCCGTCGCTCGTCGTCAGCGGCGAGGAGTCGGTCAGCCAGGTCCGGCTGCGCGCCGAGCGGATGGGCACCCTGCACGACCAGCTCTACCTCGCCGCCGAGAGCGACCTCGGGGCCGTGCTCGGCCACCTCGACGCGGTCAAGCCGGGCCTGCTGGTGCTCGACTCGGTGCAGACCATCTCCACCACCGGCACCGAGGGGGTGCCCGGCGGGGTGACGCAGGTCCGGGCGGTGACCGCCGCGCTGGTCGCCGTCGCCAAGGAGCGTGGCATCGCCACCGTGCTGGTCGGTCACGTCACCAAGGACGGCCAGGTGGCCGGCCCCCGGGTGCTGGAGCACCTGGTCGACGTGGTCCTGCACTTCGAGGGCGACAAGCACTCGTCGCTGCGGCTGGTGCGCGGGGTCAAGAACCGGTTCGGCGCGGCCGACGAGGTCGGCTGCTTCGAGATGCACGAGGGCGGCATCAGCAGCCTCGCCGATCCGTCCGGGCTGTTCCTGACCCGCTACTCCGAGCCGGTGCCGGGCACCTGCGTGACGGTGGCGATGGAGGGGCGGCGTGCCCTCGTCACCGAGGTGCAGGCGCTGATCGGCGCCACGGTGGCCGGGTCACCCCGGCGTACCGTCTCGGGGCTCGACTCGGCCCGCCTGGCGATGGTGCTGGCGGTGCTGCAGCGCCGCACCGAGCGGTTGACCCTGCACGACCGGGAGGTCTTCGCGGCCACGGTCGGCGGCATCCGGGTGGTCGAGCCGGCAGCCGACCTGGCGGTCGCGCTGGCGGTGGCGTCCGGCGGGCTCAACCTGGCCATCGCGCCGCACCTGGTGGCGATCGGCGAGGTGGGGTTGACCGGTGAGGTCCGCCGGGTCGGGGCGGTGCCACGCCGGCTGGCCGAGGCGGCCCGGCTGGGCTTCAAGGTGGCCCTCGTGCCCTCCGGCTGTGGCCCGGCCAGCACCGGGGCGGGTCCGGAGCAGATACGCGTGATCGAGGTCACCGACGTCCGGTCGGCGCTGCATCATGCCGCTCGTGCGTCCGCCGAGTGACCGACCGTCCCGGCCGGACGGCACCACGGGGGCGATACCGGACAGCACACCGCAGCTGGCGAGCGCCTCGGAAGGCGACATCGTGACACATCACAGTAACCACGACAGCACCCACCGCACGGCAGTCCGTAGACTGTGCCCGTGCCGATCGACCGCGATACCACCAAGCCTGCCGGCGCGCCGCCCCACGCCCGCACCGGTGGCGTGGGCTCGCCCACCCGCCCGATCAGCGTGAGCGTCGCCGCAGGCCCCGGCGGCGCCGGGGACCCGCTCCGGGCCAATCTCGCCCTGATGGCGCCCGGCACCGCGCTCCGCGACGGGTTGGAGCGGATCCTGCGTGGCCGCACCGGCGCGCTCATCGTGCTCGGCTACGACAAGGTGGTCGAGGGGCTGTGCACCGGCGGCTTCCCGCTCGACGTGGAGTTCTCCGCGACCCGGGTGCGCGAGCTGTGCAAGATGGACGGCGCCGTGGTGCTCTCCAGCGACGGCACCCGCATCGTCCGGGCGGCCGTGCACCTGATGCCCGACCCGTCCATCCCGACGGAGGAGTCCGGCACCCGGCACCGCACGGCGGAGCGGGTGGCCCGGCAGACCGGCTACCCGGTCATCTCCGTGAGCCAGTCGATGAGGATCATCAGCCTCTACGTCAATGGCCAGCGGCACGTGCTGGACGACTCGGCCGCGATCCTCTCCCGGGCCAACCAGGCGTTGGCCACCCTCGAGCGGTACAAGCTGCGGCTGGACGAGGTCTCCGGCACGCTCTCCGCGCTGGAGATCGAGGACCTGGTCACCGTGCGGGACGCGGTGGCGGTGGTGCAGCGGCTGGAGATGGTCCGCCGGATCGCCGACGAGATCGCCGGCTACGTGGTCGAGCTGGGCACCGACGGTCGCCTGCTCGCCCTCCAGCTCGACGAGCTGATGGCGGGCGTGGACGCCGACCGGACGCTGGTCATCCGGGACTACCTCCCGGTCGGCCGCAAGTCGCGCACCCTGGACGAGGCGCTGGTCGAGCTGGACCTCCTCGGCGCCACCGAGCTGATCGACCTGGTCTCGGTGGCCAAGGCGATCGGCTACCCGGCCGCGTCCGACGCGCTGGACGCGGCGGTCAGCCCGCGGGGCTTCCGGCTGCTGGCCAAGGTGCCCCGGCTCCCGGTGGCCGTGGTCGACCGGCTGGTGGTGCACTTCGGCAGCCTTCAGCGGCTGCTCGGCGCGACCGTCGAGGACCTGCAGGCCGTCGAGGGGGTCGGCGACGCCCGGGCCCGCGGGGTCCGGGAGGGGCTTTCCCGCCTCGCCGAGGCGTCCATCCTAGAGCGGTACGTCTGATCCGGCTCAGCCGGTGACGGTGAGCTTCACCGGCTCGCTCAGCTTGGTGCCGACCCGGGCGAAGACCTGGTACGTGCCCGCGGGCGCGAACGGCCCGGCGGCGAGGCCGTTGCCGTCGCACCGGCTGGTGTCGCGCCCGTTCCAGCCGATCTGGTAGGAGCGCACGAAGCCCGGGGTGAAGGTCTGCACGTCCGAGCCCTTGACCTTGCCGCAGGTGTCGGAGGACCAGATCTTCTCGGCGCCGGACTTGATGAACAGTTCCTGCAGGTCGGCGCCTACGTCGCGGCTGCACGTCCGGTTCGACGTATTTTTGATCTTGAGGCTGAGATCGGCCACTCCACCGCGGGGCACCGAGGCGGGTGCCGCCACGGGGACCACACTGATCTCCGCGTTGGTGCAGGTGCCGTCGTCCACCGGTCCGCCGGCCGCGGCCGGGGGCACGACGTTGCTGGTCGTCTCGGGACTGGGATCGGTCGCCCCGGCACCGGCGGGCGGCGAGGCCGCCCCACCGGTCTGCGGGGTGAGCACCGACCCGGTGGGGCTCGGACCGGCGGCCGACGTGGGCGTCGCCGACGGCGTCGTGCCCGCCTGCGGCCGGCCGCCCGAGCGGCCTGAACCGGTGCAGGAATAGAGCAGGACAATCAGGAACAGAAGCCCCGCTCCGAGTACGACGGCGCGACGCCGCCAGTACACGGTGGGGGGCAGGGGGCCGACCGTCAGACGCATGATGCCCCCCACCGTAGCGGCGCACTCCCACCAGCTCCGCGCGACGCGCCGGAACACCGGCCACCACGGCCGATCGGATCTCCACTGAGGACGGTGGACGGCACCGCCCCACCGTCGCTCAGAGATAGACCTTGCGCTGGTAGACGGCGTGCGCCCCGGCCACCCGGTCCAGGAAGAGCAACCCGGCGCAGTGGTCGATCTCGTGCTGCAACGCCCGCGCCTCGAACCCGTCGGT
Source organism: Micromonospora sp. GCM10011542 (assembly GCF_042650685.1). NCBI lineage: Bacteria > Bacillati > Actinomycetota > Actinomycetes > Micromonosporales > Micromonosporaceae > Micromonospora > Micromonospora sp. GCM10011542. The sequence goes on along the minus strand of NZ_JBHSBO010000048.1, from coordinate 111,087 downwards.
CACCAGCCGGACCGGCTCGCCGCTGCCCGGCAGGTCACCCTCCACCACCAGCCGGCTGGCGCGCTTGACGTCCCCGGTCAGGTCGGGCACCGACATGCACCCCTCCCGGCCCGCCTTCCACCGGCTCGCCTCGACCACCCGCGCGTTGCACAGCACGAAGGTGCCGTGCACGGTCACCGCCTTCGGGTGCCCCGTCACGTCGACGGCGAAGACCCGGGCACCCACCCCGATCTGCGGGGCGGCCAGGCCCACGCAACCCGGCGAGATCCGCATGGTGGCCACCAGGTCGGCGGCGAGGCGTACCGTCTCCGCGGCGGTGGGGTCGACGTCGCCGCCGGCCCGGCTGAGCACCGGATGCGGGGCCGCCACCACCTGCCGCACCTCGCCCGGCGCCGCCAACGCCTCCGGCGTCCAGTCACCCAGGCCCACGTACTCCGCGACGTCCCGGCCGCTCTCCGGCCCGTTCACCCCGCCGGTCACAGCAGATCCGGGTCCGCCGGCCGGAGGGTGACCTCGACGCCCAGCTCCGCGGCCGTACGCTGCAGCCGTTCGGTCAGCGCGTCGGCGACACCGGGCGGCAGCTCCACCTCGGCCAGCACCACGTAGAGCGAGCCGGCCAGCCGGGTGCTCAGGTCGGTGACGTTACCGCCGGCGTCGACCAGCACCCGGGTCATCGCCGCCACGATGCCCATCCGGTCCGAGCCGTGCACCGCCATCACGTACGGTTCGCCCGCCGGCGCGACCTCGCCGTCCGGGGTGACCGCGCGTACCGTCGCCAGCAGCTGGCCCTCGGCACAGAGCGGCGCGAGCGCGGCCTCGACGTCGGCGGCGGCCGGCCCGGTGCAGATGAGGGTCATCGCGAAGTGCCCCCGCAGCCGGGTCATGGTGCTGTCGGTGAGGTTCGCGCCCAACCGGGCCAGCACCTCGGCGACGTCGGCCACGATGCCCGGCCGGTCCCGGCCGATGACGGTGATCGCGAGCTCGTTCATTCGGGCATTCTGCCCGATCCGCCGGGTACGCCGGCGCCGCCCCGCCCAGGCCGCCCATCCAGCGGGAACGCGCGCCGTGACATCATCGACGGCGCGATGACTCAACCCGATTTCGCCACCCTGGTCAGCCGGTGGTACGAGGAGAACGCCCGCGACCTGCCCTGGCGGGAGCCCGGCGTCAGCCCCTGGGCCATCCTGGTCAGCGAGGTCATGCTCCAGCAGACGCCGGTGGTCCGCGTCGTACCGGCCTGGCAGGCGTGGCTCGCCCGCTGGCCCGACCCGGCCGCGCTGGCCGCGGACAGCCCGGCAGAGGCGATCCGGATGTGGGGACGGCTCGGCTACCCCCGCCGGGCGGTGCGGCTGCGCGACTGCGCGGTGGCCATCGTGGACCGGCACGGCGGCGCGGTGCCGGACCGGCTGGACCAGTTGCTGGCGTTGCCCGGGGTCGGCACGTACACGGCCCGGGCGGTCGCCGCGTTCGCCTACGGCCAACGACACCCGGTGGTCGACACCAATGTGCGCCGGGTGGTCAGCCGGGCGGTGGCCGGCGAGCCGGACGCCGGACCGGTCACCCGGCCGGCCGACCTGGTCGCCACCGAGGAGCTGCTGCCGGCCGAGCCGGCCGCCGCCGCGCTGGCCAGTGCGGCGTTCATGGAACTGGGCGCGGTGGTCTGCACGGCCCGCTCACCGCGCTGCACCGCCTGCCCGGTCGAGTCGGTCTGCGCCTGGCGGGCCTCCGGGCAGGAGGCGCCGGCCGGGCCGACCCGCCGACCGCAGCGGTACGCGGGCACCGACCGGCAGGTTCGCGGCCTGCTCCTGGCCGTCCTGCGAGAGTCGACCGGACCGGTGCCGCACCAGCGGCTGGACCAGGTGTGGGTGGACGACGTGCAGCGCGCCCGCGCCCTGTCCGGGCTGGTCACCGACGGCCTGGTGGAGCCGGTCGGCGAGGCGTCCTTCCGGCTGGTCGGCGACGGCCCACCGGTGCCGCTCACCGGCCTCGGAACGACCGCCTGACGCGGCGCGGCGCGACCGGCTTCAGCAGCGCGCCACCGCCAGGTGAGACAAGGCGACGGCCCCGGTCGGCTCTCGCCGACCGGGGCCGTCGCCCTGGCACAGTTGTCCGGCGTTACGCCGCCGTGTCGTCCGCCCCCGTGGCGGCCGTGCCGCCCAGGTCGGCCGGGACGGCGTCCGGAACCTCCACCGGCTTGTCCGCTCCACGGAACACGAGCTTGGACTTGTCGATGTCGTTCGGGTCGCCCTCGCAGTCCACCACCACGATCTGACCCGGGGTCAGCTCGTTGAACAGGATCCGCTCGGAGAGGTTGTCCTCGATGTCGCGCTGAATCGTGCGACGCAGCGGACGGGCACCGAGCACCGGGTCGAAGCCCTTCGCGGCCAGGTACTTCTTGGCGTTGTCGGTCAGCTCCAGACCCATGTCCTTGTTGCGCAGCTGGCCCTCGATCCGCTGGATCATGATGTCCACGATCGAGAGGATCTCGTTCTGACGCAGCTGGTGGAAGACGATGGTGTCGTCGATCCGGTTGAGGAACTCAGGCCGGAAGTGCTGCTTGAGCTCGTCGTTGACCTTCTGCTTCATCCGGTCGTAGGTCGACTCGGAGTCCTCCGACTGCTGGAAGCCCAGCGACACCGCCTTGGCGACATCGCGGGTGCCCAGGTTGGTGGTCAGGATGATGACCGTGTTCTTGAAGTCCACGATCCGACCCTGGCCGTCGGTGAGTCGACCGTCCTCGAGGATCTGCAGGAGCGTGTTGAACACGTCCGGGTGGGCCTTCTCGATCTCGTCGAAGAGGACCACCGAGAACGGCCGACGGCGGACCTTCTCGGTCAGCTGGCCACCCTCGTCGTAGCCGACGTAGCCGGGAGGGGCACCCACCAGCCGGGAGACCGTGTAGCGGTCGTGGAACTCGGACATGTCCAGCTGGATGAGGGCGTCCTCGCTGCCGAACAGGAACTCGGCGAGCGCCTTGGACAGCTCGGTCTTACCCACACCCGACGGGCCGGCGAAGATGAACGAGCCCGACGGACGCTTCGGGTCCTTCAGGCCGGCGCGGGTACGCCGGATCGCCTTCGAGACCGCCTTGACCGCGTCCTCCTGGCCGATGACGCGCTTGTGCAGCTCGTCCTCCATGCGCAGCAGGCGCGAGGTCTCCTCCTCGGTCAGCTTGTAGACCGGGATGCCGGTCCAGTTGCCGAGCACCTCGGCGATCTGCTCGTCGTCGACCTCGCTGACGACGTCCAGGTCACCGGCCTTCCACTCCTTCTCCCGCTGCGCCTTCTGGCCAAGGAGCTGCTTCTCCTTGTCGCGCAGCTGGGCGGCGCGCTCGAAGTCCTGCGCGTCGATCGCGGACTCCTTGTCGCGACGCACCTGGGCGATGCGCTCGTCGAAGTCGCGCAGGTCTGGCGGCGCGGTCATCCGACGGATCCGCATCCGGGCACCGGCCTCGTCGATCAGGTCGATCGCCTTGTCCGGCAGGAAGCGGTCGGAGATGTACCGGTCGGCCAGCGTCGCGGCGGCGACGAGGGCGGCGTCGGTGATGGAGACGCGGTGGTGCGCCTCGTAGCGGTCCCGCAGGCCCTTGAGGATCTCGATGGTGTGCGCCAGCGACGGCTCACCCACCTGGATCGGCTGGAAACGACGCTCGAGAGCGGCGTCCTTCTCCAGGTGCTTGCGGTACTCGTCGAGCGTGGTGGCACCGATGGTCTGCAGCTCACCACGGGCCAGCATCGGCTTGAGGATGCTCGCCGCGTCGATCGCGCCCTCGGCGGCACCCGCACCCACCAGGGTGTGGATCTCGTCGATGAACAGGATGATGTCGCCGCGGGTGCGGATCTCCTTGAGCACCTTCTTCAGGCGCTCCTCGAAGTCACCGCGGTAGCGGGAACCGGCGACCAGCGCACCGAGGTCGAGCGTGTAGAGCTGCTTGTCCTTGAGCGTCTCGGGCACCTCGCCCTTGATGATCTTCTGGGACAGCCCCTCCACCACGGCGGTCTTACCGACGCCGGGCTCACCGATCAGGACCGGGTTGTTCTTGGTACGGCGGGAGAGCACCTGCATGACCCGCTCGATTTCCTTCTCGCGCCCGATGACCGGGTCGAGCTTGCCCTCGCGGGCGGCCTGGGTCAGGTTGCGGCCGAACTGGTCCAGCACGAGGCTGGTCGACGGCGCGGCCTCACCCGGCGCGGCGCCTGCCGCGGCCGGCTCCTTGCCCTGGTAGCCGGAGAGCAGCTGGATCACCTGCTGGCGGACCCGGTTGAGGTCCGCACCGAGCTTGACCAGCACCTGGGCGGCGACGCCCTCACCCTCGCGGATCAGACCGAGCAGGATGTGCTCCGTGCCGATGTAGTTGTGGCCGAGCTGCAGCGCCTCGCGCAGGGACAGCTCCAGCACCTTCTTGGCCCGCGGCGTGAACGGGATGTGCCCGCTCGGCGCCTGCTGGCCCTGGCCGATGATCTCCTCGACCTGCTGGCGGACGCCCTCCAGGGAGATGCCGAGGCTCTCCAGGGCCTTTGCCGCGACGCCTTCACCTTCGTGGATCAGGCCCAGCAGGATGTGTTCCGTACCGATGTAGTTGTGGTTGAGCATCCGGGCCTCTTCTTGGGCCAGGACGACAACCCGTCGCGCTCGGTCGGTGAACCGCTCGAACATGCCCTCGTGCTCCTCACGTGCCGTGCGCCTTGATGGTCAAGATCTTGGCGGGGCCGGTGCACGAACGTCCGGGACGGGCGTCCGTGCCTCCTTACTCTATCGTCGCTGACCGACTCAGCTGAGGTCGTGTGTCTCGGGTACGGGTCGGTTCCACGTCGTTTTACACAACCGTCCGCGCTCAGGAGGTGTTCCGGTACCCCTGTCGCTACGCGCAGAGCGAAATCCGACCGGCGCGACGGGAGCCTTCCAGCGGGCCCGGAATGTTCCGGACGACCCCGAAAGGGCGGACCGGCGCCGGCGTCGAGGCCGCGCCCGGTCGTTGGGGGAAGGTTTTCCACAGGCTGTGGATGGTTGCTCCACCGGTTGTGGACAACGCCGCCCGGTGCGGAATCCTTCCCGGGCCCGGGAGCCGCCCCGCACTGGCCCGAGAGCCGCCGGCGGGGCGACGGACCGCCCGGAGCGGATACGGCGACGCCGGCCCGGAGAAATGCTCCGGCCCGGCGTCGATGTCGCCACTGCGAGGTCTGCCCGCCTCAGCGCTTGGCGTGGTACTCGTCGACGATCTCCTGCGGGATACGACCCCGGTCGGAGATGTCCTTGCCGGCCTTCTTGGCCCACTCCCGGATCGCCTTGTTCTGCTCCCGGTCGGCGGTCGCGCCTCCGCGACCACGGGCGGCCCGACCACCGACCACCACGCCGCCGCGGCCGACCTTGGTGCCGGCACCCACGTACGGCGCGAATACGTCGCGCAATTTCGCGGCGTTGGAAGCGGACAGGTCGATCTCGTACTGAACGCCGTCGAGGGCGAACTTGACAGTCTCGTCAGCGTCCCCGCCGTCCAGGTCATCGACCAGCTTGTGAATGATCTGCTTGGCCACGTCCCACATTCCTTTCGAGCAGGGTGCTCCTGCTAACGAGAGCACAATAACCCGCTCGCTGCTCGCCGCGTCAATAGGATGCGGTAGCGACCCGGCACGGCCTGCCGACTACTACTCCGGACGGACCAACGGGAAGAGGATCGTTTCCCGAATTCCGAGGCCGGTCAGCGCCATCAAGAGCCGGTCGATTCCCATTCCCATGCCACCGGCCGGCGGCATTCCGTACTCCATGGCCCGGAGAAAGTCCTCGTCCAGGCGCATGGCCTCGTCGTCGCCGCGGGCGGCGAGCTGCGCCTGCGCCACCAGCCGCTCCCGCTGCACCACCGGGTCGACCAGCTCGGAGTACGCCGTGCCCAGCTCGAATCCGAGCACGTAGAGGTCCCACTTCTCGGCCAGCCCCGGCTCACTGCGGTGGGCCCGGGTGAGCGGGCTGGTCTCCTCCGGGTAGTCGCGGACGAAGGTGGGCGCATCCAGGCCGGGAACCACCAGTTCCTCGAACAGTTCCTCGGCCAACTTGCCCGGGCCCCACTTCGGGTCCACGGCCAATCCCACCTTGTCCGCGTACTCCACCAGACGGGACCGGTCGGTTCGCACGGTGACCTCCTCGCCCAGCGCCTCGGAAAGCACGCCGAACAGGGTCACGGACCGCCACTCGCCACCCAGGTCGAACTCACGTCCGTCCGCGTGGGTCACCACCGTCGAGCCGCTGACCGCGATCGCCGCCTGTTGCACGAGATTGCGGGTCAACTCGGCCATCGTGTCGTAGTCGCCGTACGCCTGGTAGGTCTCCAGCATCGCGAACTCCGGCGAGTGCGATGAGTCGACGCCCTCATTCCGGAAGTTGCGGTTGATCTCGAAGACCCGATCGACACCACCCACGACGGCGCGCTTCAGAAACAGTTCCGGCGCGATTCGCAGATACAGATCCGTGCTCAATGCATTGCTGTGGGTCACGAACGGGCGGGCCGCCGCACCGCCGTGCAGCAGTTGCAGCATCGGCGTCTCCACCTCGATGAACCCCTGCCCGTGCAGCGAATCGCGCAGGCTGCGCACCGCCGCGGCCCGGGTACGGACCATCTGCCGCGCCTGCGGCCGGACGATCAGGTCGACGTAGCGCTGCCGGACCCGGGCCTCCTCGGAGAGCGGCTTGTGCGCCACCGGCAGCGGACGCAGCGCCTTGGCGGTCACCGCCCACTCGTCGGCCAGCACCGACAGCTCACCGCGCCGGCTGGTGATCACCTCGCCGGTCACCCCGACGTGGTCGCCGAGGTCCACCAGGCGCTTCCAGTCCTCCAGCCGCTCCGCGCCGACCCGGTCCAGCGAGAGCATCGCCTGCAACTCGATGCCGTCGCCGTCGCGAAGGGTCGCGAAGCAGAGCTTGCCGGTGTTCCGTACGAAGATCACCCGGCCGGTGACCGAGACCCGGTCGCCGGTGGCGGTGTCGGTGGGCAGTTCGGCGTACCTCGCACGGATCTCGGCCAGCGTGCTGGTCCGGGGAAAACCGACCGGGTACGGCTCGATGCCGTCGGCGAGCATCCGGTCCCGCTTCTCCCGGCGGACCTTCATCTGCTCGGGAAGGTCGTCGGCGGGGTCAACTGGCACGGCGTTCTGCTCGGTCACGGCACGCTTCCTCAACGAAGGAGATTTCGGCGGGGTCAGCCCCCGAGCGTACTCAAGCGCCCAGGTGGCCGTTACCGGATAACCTGCCCGCCATGGCGGATCACACTCAGGCCCTCTCGTTCGGAGCGGCGGCGCCCGACTACGACCGGTTCCGACCCCGCTATCCCAGGCACGCGGTGCGGTGGGCGCTGGACGGCGTCCCGGTCCCGGCCCGGGTTGTCGACCTGGGCGCGGGCACCGGCATCCTCACCCGCGGGGTGCTCGCCCTCGGCCACCAGGTGACCCCGGTGGAGCCCGACCCCGGGATGCGCGCCCAACTGGAGGCCGCCACGCCGGGTGCCACCGCGCTGGCCGGCGGCGCGGAGTCCATCCCGCTGCCCGACGGGACCGCCGACGCGGTCGTGGTGGGGCAGGCGTACCACTGGTTCGACCGGGAGCGGGCGCATCCTGAGATCGCCCGGGTGCTCCGGGCGGGAGGGACGTTCGCCCCGATCTGGAACGTGCGCGACGATCGGGTCGAGTGGGTGGGCGAGCTGGGACGGATCGCCCACCTGGGCGACAACACCTCCAATCTGACCGGGTCGGTGACCGACTTCGGCCCGGACTTCGACGCGGTGGAGCTGGGCGATTTCGAGCACCACACCACGCTCACGCCCGACGAGGTGGTCGGGATGATCCGCACCCGCTCCTACTACTTGACGGCCGATCCGGAGCGCCAGGCGACGGTGGACCGGGAGGTACGCGGCCTGCTCGCGGAGCACCCCGACCTGGCCGGGCGGGAGACGGTCGAGCTGCCGTATCGCACGCTGGTGTTCCGGGCCCGGCGCCGCTGAGAACCCACCCGGCGGCCTCAGTGGTTGCGCTCGTAGACCATCCGCAGGCCGATCAGCGTGATCATCGGCTCGTGGTGGGTGATGGTCCGGCACTCGTTGATCACCAGGGAGGCGAGCCCACCGGTTGCGATCACCGCCCGCACCTCGCCCAGCTCCTCGGACATCCGCTCGACGATCCGGTCCACCTGACCGGCGAAGCCGAAGTACAGGCCGGACTGGAGGCACTCCACGGTGTTCTTGCCGATCACCGAGCGGGGCTTCGTCGCCTCCACCTTGCGCAGCTGGGCGGCGCGGGCGGCGAGCGCGTCGAAGGAGATCTCGATGCCCGGGGCGAACGCCCCGCCGAGGAACTCGCCCCGACCGCTGATCACGTCGAAGTTGGTGGTGGTGCCGAAGTCCACCACGATCGACGGACCGCCGTAGAGGGTGTACGCGGCCAGCGTGTTCACCACCCGGTCGGCGCCCACCTCCTTGGGATTGTCGATCGCCAGCTGCACCCCGGTGCGTACCCCGGGTTCGACGATCACGCTCGGCAGGTCGGCGTAGTACCGCCCCAGCATGGTGCGCAGCGACCGCAGGGCGGCCGGCACCGTGGAGCAGGCGGCCACCCCGGTGATCTCGACGGCGTCCCCCGCGAGCAGACCGCGGAACATCAGACCCAGCTCGTCCGCCGTCGAGCGGGCGTCGGTCTTGATCCGCCAGGAGTGCACCAGCTTGTCGCCGTCGAAGGTCGCCAGCACGGTGTTGGTGTTTCCGATGTCGATGCAGAGCAGCACGCACGCAGCCTAGACAACGACCGTCCGGGCGGGCGCGGACCGGCCCTCGGCCCGTATCCTGGTCGCATCGCGACATGAACATAGGTAAATCCACGGCGCGGCCGGACGGGGAGCGGACATGTCGGGGACGTGGTGGGTGCGGGGTCGCAACACCCTGCGCCGACGTCGACGGCACGTGCTCGTGCTGGTCGCGCTGGCCGGCGGCGCGATCTGGATGATCGTCCAGGCGTGGCACGCGTCCCGCCGGGAGGCCGGCAGCTTCTCCGGCGACCTCTACCTCAACATCGGCGCCGCGCTGATCATGACGCTGCTGACGTACGTGGTGCTCAACCCGCTCTTCCGCGAGCTCCAGACGGTCAGCATCATCGAACACCCCCGACTCGACCGGGACGCCCTGATCGAACGGGTCGCCCAGTGCCGCGAGGTGGTTGCCATCCTGGAGACCTGGACGAGCATGCTGGAGGGCCCGTACGCGGCGCGGTTCGTGGCCGCGCTGCGCGCCGCCCTGGCCAACGGTTCCACCGTCAAGGTGCTGCTGCTCGACCCGGACTCGCCGGCAGTGCGGCTGCGCGGGGAGGAACTGCGCCGACGGGACGCCTCGGTGGCGATCCTCAACAACCTGTGGCACCTGGCCCGGCTCTGCGAGGAACTGCCGGAGTCGGCCCGGGCCCGCCTGCAGGTGCGGGTCTACAGCGCCGCGCCGTCGGTGCAGATGTACCGCTGGGACGGCAAGGCGTTCATCTCGTTCTTCCCGGTGCAGGGCAGCACCTTCGACACGCAGCAGATCGAGGCGTTCATCTCCACCCCGCTGGGCGAGTTCGTGGACGACCGGTTCGCCGAGCTCTGGGAGACCGCCCCGGTGCAGGACCTGGCGGCGTGCCTCACCCTGCGGCTCTGCCTGCGCCAGGCGGGCCGCGACCTGGAAACCTGCGAGGCGCTCTACGTGCGCTCCGACGGCGACTGGTACATCGCCGGCACCGACCTGGTACGCAACGTGGCCCGACACGGGTTGACCGGGCTGACCGTGGTGCTGGACCGGCCGGAGGCGGCCGGCGAGGTCTTCGCCATCGGGGAGGCCGACGAGCTGGCGCCCGAGGTCTACAACCGGGTACTGGAACTCTTCCGGGCGAAGTACGGCCTCGACGGCCGGCAGGACACCGAGAACCGGGTGATCTTCAACCTGGCCGCCACCTCGCTGACCACCGTCTGAGCCCGGCCGGCGGCGCCGCGCCGGCCGGGCCGGCCGTCACTCGGTACGCAGGTCCAGCGCGATGTCCAGGATCGGCGAGGAGTGGGTCAACGCGCCCACCGAGAGGAAGTCGACGCCGGTGGCCGCGTACCGGGCTGCCACCTCCAGGGTGAGCCCGCCGGTCGCCTCCAGCTCCGCCCGGTCCCCGACCGCGGCCACCGTGGCCGCCAGGGTCTCCGGCGTCATGTTGTCGCAGAGCAGGAAGTCCGCGCCGGCCTCCACCGCCTCCACCGCCTCGGCGACCGTGGTCACCTCGACCTGCACCGACACCTCCGGGAACGCCTCCCGGACCCGCTGGTAGGCGGGGGTGATGCCGCCCGCGGCGAGCTTGTGGTTGTCCTTGATCATGGCCACGTCGTAGAGGCCCATCCGCTTGTTGGTGCCACCGCCGGCCCGCACCGCGTACTTCTCCAACGCCCGCAGGCCCGGCGTCGTCTTGCGCGTGTCCAGCACCATCGCCTTCGTGCCGGCCAGCGCGTCCGCCCAGGCCCGGGTGTGGGTGGCCACCCCCGACATCCGGCAGAGCAGGTTGAGGGCGGTCCGCTCGGCGGTGAGCAGCAGCCGGGTCGGCCCCGTCACCGTCGCCAGCACGTCGCCGCGGGCCACCCGCTGGCCGTCGCGGGCCACCACCGACACCTCGGCGGTACGGCCGAAGCCGGTCACCTCGCCCACCAGCTCGAACACCGCGGTGGCGACGGCCAGCCCGGCCACCACGCCGTCGGCCCGGGCCACCAGGTCGGCGGTGTCGGTCTGCTCGGCCGGTATGGTGGCGACGCTTGTGACGTCGAGGAAGTCGGGGCCAAGGTCCTCGACCAGGGCCTCCTCGATCACCCGCCGCACCTGCGCCGGATCCAGGCCGACCTCCCGCAATGCCCGCTGCGTCGACTCCGTCATGCCGTCCCCTCCCACTGGTGCGTCAACCGGCCCTGCGACCCGACCGCGCCGAGCAGGTGGCCGAGCCACCGCTCATCGGCCGTCGGGAAGTCCTCCCGCCAGTGGCAACCCCGGGTCTCCTCGCGGGCGTACGCGGCGGCCACCAGCGCCGACGCCACGGTGAGCAGGTTGGTCGCCTCCCAGTCGGTGGTGCGCGGCCGGCCCCGGGCGGCGCCCAGCTCGGTCAGCGTGCCGGCCGTCTCGGTGAGCGTTGCGGCCGAGCGGAGCACCCCGGCGCCCCGGGTCATCGCCCGTTGCAGCGCCGGTGTCACCTCCGCCGGCAGTACCCAGCCGGCACCGCCGCGCCAGGCGCCGGTGTCGGCCGGACCGGCCTGCTCGGGCAGGCCGGCGGCGATGTCGTCGGCGATCCGCCGGGAGAAGACCAACCCCTCCAGCAGCGAGTTGCTGGCCAGCCGGTTGGCACCGTGCACGCCGGTGCAGGCCACCTCGCCGCAGGCGTACAGCCCGGGGATCGAGGTGCGGCCGCGCAGGTCGGTGCGGACCCCGCCGGAGGCGTAGTGCGCGGCCGGCGCGACCGGGATCAGATCGGTGGCCGGGTCGACGCCGATCGCCAGGCAGGACGCCACGATGGTCGGGAACCGCCCGGCCAGGAAGTCCCCGCCCAGGTGCCGGGCGTCGAGGAAGACGTGGTCCGCGCCGGTGGCCAGCAGCACCCGGTGGATGCCCTTGGCCACCACGTCGCGCGGGGCCAGTTCGGCCAGCTCGTGCTGGCCCACCATGAACCGCTTACCGTCGGCGTCCACCAGGTACGCGCCCTCGCCGCGTAGCGCCTCGGAGACCAGCGGTTGCTGGGCGTGACCGGCACCGGGCACACCGGCGCCCGGCGGGGTGATCAGGGCGGTCGGGTGGAACTGGACGAACTCCACGTCGGTCACCGCCGCACCGGCCCGCATCGCCAGCGCCACGCCGTCGCCGGTCGAGACCGCCGGGTTGGTGGTGGCCGCGAAGACCTGACCCATACCGCCGGTGGCCAGCACCACCGCCCGGGCCAGCAGCGCGCCGACGCCGTCCTCGCTGCCCTCGCCGAGCACGTGCAGGGTGATCCCGCACGCCGGGCCGAGTCCGTCCGGACCGTCGCCGGGCGCCCGGAGCAGATCCAGCACGAGGGCGTGCTCGACCAGCCGGATCCACGGGTCGCGGCGCACCGCCGCGTGCAGTGCCCGCTGCACCTCGGCCCCGGTGGCGTCCCCGCCGGCGTGCACGATGCGGTCCGCCCGGTGCCCGCCCTCGCGGGTCAGCATCAGCGAGCCGTCCGGGTTGCGGTCGAACTCGGCGCCGATCCGCATCAGCTCCCGCAGCCGGGTCGGCCCCTCCTCCACCAGCACCCGGACCGCTGCCGGGTCGCAGAGGCCGACCCCGGCCACCTCCGTGTCGTACGCGTGGGCGGCCGGGGTGTCCGCCGGGTCGAGCACCGCGGCGATGCCGCCCTGCGCCCACCGGGTCGAGCCGTCGTCGATGTTGACCTTGGTGACCACCGTGACGTGCAGGCCCGCCTCGCGCAGGTGCAGCGCGGCGGTCAGCCCGGCCACCCCGGAACCGACCACGATCACGTCGGTGGTCTCCACCCAGCCGGGCGCGGGCGCGGCCAGCAGCTTCGGCAGGGCCGGCAGGTCGACGGTGGGAAGGTCCATCCCCCCAGTCAACCCGAACCTTCCTCGCCCGGGGCGGCGGGGGCAGGACGAGTGGTATGGGCTACGGCGTCCGCCGCCGGCTCTCCCAACCTTGGGCGGCGGCGACGGTCACTTCGTCCGGACCGGCAGACCAGCCGGGCCGGTGCCGCGCAGGGAGGCGGTCACGGTGCGATCGCTGAGCCAGAGGTAGCAGCGGACCCCCCGGTCGCCGACCCGCCACCGCCCCGCGCCCGGCGGGCGGACCACCACCCCACTGCGGAACCGCAGGTCGTTGTCGTCCGGCACACCGACGTACCGGCCGAGGACACCGCGGCAGCCGGTGTAGAGCGGCGCCCAGTCGGCGGCCTTCGACGGGTACGGCCGGTCCGGCGCGCGCCACACCCCGACGAACTCCGCGTCGTGCCGGCTGCCGCACTCCACCGGTGTGAGCGTACGCACGCCCCCGGCGCCACCCCCGGTCTGCTGGCACCCCAACCGCAGGGTGGACGGCCCCTTCAGCGCGTCCCGCAGGCTGCCCGATCGGAGCACCACGGTAGCCGCCGCCTCGACCGTGGTCAGTTCGCTGACGTCGCACCGGTACCAGCGGGAACCCGCCGCCCAGCCCGGCGCGGAGGGCAGCGCCACCGACAGCCGCAGCCGGCCGGCCCGCCAGTCGTCGCCCACGAATCCGCTGGCCCGGGTGTCGCACTCGGTGAACGCGCCGCGTAGCTCCGGCGAACCATCGGCCGGGGCGGCCGCCCGCTCGGCCGGGAACGCCCCCACGTGCACGGTCTCCACCCGGTGCGGGCCGGCACAGTCCATGGGCTGATAGCTGGCCAGGGTGACCACGTCGCTGAAGTCGGCGACCTGGCACACCCCCGCCGCCGGGGTGAAAGCGGCGGCCGGCGGCAGGGCCGCCCAGTCGTCGGTCAGCTCACCGTCCAGGCCACCGGCACCCGCGCAGCCGACCAGGACGACTGCCGTCACGGCAGCGGCGAGCAGGGTCGTCATCGCGCGGCGCATCGCGGCCTCCCCCAGCCACCGACCAGCTTCCGACGGCGTGACCAGAGTAACCGGAAATGACCTTTCGGTGACAGACCGGAATCGCGTTCGGCGGGATCAGCCCACCGGTACGGCCAGCGGGCTCGGCACCGGGCCGCCCGCGGTACCGGGCGCCGCGGCAGTCGGGTCGGTGCCCAGCTCGACCACCCGGTTGTCGGCGTCCACGTGCACCACCCGCGGCCGGTACGCACGGGCCTCGGCGTCGTCCATCTGCCCGTATGAGATCAGGATGACCAGGTCTCCGGGGTGCACGAGGTGCGCCGCGGCGCCGTTGATGCCGATCACGCCGCTGCCCCGCTGGCCCGGGATCACGTACGTCTCCAGCCGGGCGCCGTTGGTGATGTCCACGATCGCCACCTGCTCGCCGGGGATCAGGTCGGCGGCGTCGAGCAGGTCCTCGTCCACCGTCACCGAGCCGACGTAGTGCAGGTCGGCCTGGGTCACCGTGGCCCGGTGGATCTTCGACTTGAGCATGGTCCGCAGCATCGGGGTGGCCTTTCGCGCGAGTGGTGGAGGAGAGCGGCGGGGCGGATCTCAGGGACGGGGTGCGAGCCGGATCGCCGCGTTGTCGATCAACCGGGTGCCGCCGACCCAGGCGGCGATCACCAGCCGCGCCGGCCCGGACACCGGTCCCGGCTCCAGCTCCGGATCGGTGAGCACCAGGTAGTCCAGTCGGGCTCCCGGCGTACCCGCGCCGAAAGCGGCGTGCGCGGCGGCCAGCACTGCCCCCGCGTCCCGGCCCGCGTCGGCGGCCTGGGCACCGGCCCGCAGCGCGGCGGAGAGGCTCAGCGCGGCGGCCCGCTCGGACTCGCTCAGGTAGCGGTTGCGGCTGGAGAGCGCCAGCCCGTCCGGCTCGCGGACGGTCGGCACGCCGACCACCTCGACCGGCACGTCCAGGTCCCGTGCCATCCGCCGGACGAGGGTGAGCTGCTGGTAGTCCTTCTCCCCGAAGAACGCCAGGTCGGGTCGGGTCAACTGGAACAGCTTCAGCACCACGGTGAGCACGCCGTGGAAGAAGCCGGGCCGGCTCGCGCCCTCCAGTTCCTCGCCCAGCGGGCCCGGGTCGAGCCGCACCCGGGGTTGGCCGTCCGGGTACATCTCGGTCACGTCGGGGGCGAAGACCAGGTCGGCGCCGGCCCGCCGGCAGACCTCCAGGTCCGCGTCGAGGGTCCGGGGATAGCGGTCGAAGTCCTCGTTCGGCCCGAACTGCAACGGGTTCACGAAGATCGTCACCAACACGTGGTCGGCCCGCTCCCGGGCCGCCCGCAGCAGCGTCTCGTGCCCGGAGTGCAGGGCGCCCATGGTCATCACCACGCCGACGGTGCCCTTCAGCGCGGCGCGCGCCTGAGCCAGCTCGGTGCGGGTGTGCACGAGCTGCGTCATGCCGCCACCTCCCGACCGGTACCCGAGAGCACGCCGAGCAGCGACTCCGCGTCGGCCGGCCGCAACCGGCCGGCGGCGATCGCCCGGTCGGCGGTACGCCGGGCCAGCGCCAGGTACGCGGGCACGGACTCCGGGGCGGCGGCGGCCAGCCGGGCCAGGTGCCGCTCGACCGTGCCGGCGTCACCCCGGGAGACCGGGCCGGTCAGCGCGTCGTCACCGAGCCGCAGCGCGTTCTCCAGGGCCGCGCGCAGCAGCGGCGCGAGCACCTTCTCCGGCCGGGCCACCCCGGCGTCGCGCAGCCGGTCGGCCGCCTCGTTGACCAGTGTCACCAGGTGGTTCGCCCCGTGCGCCAGGGCCGCGTGGTAGAGCGGGCGCTCCCCCTCGGCCACCCACTCCGGCACCCCGCCCAGGTCGGTGACCAGCCGGGCCGCCAACGGGCGCAGCTCGGGCGCGGCGGTCAGCCCGTACGAGATGCCGGCCAGCCGGGTGAGGTCGTCCGGCGTACCGGTGAAGGTCATCGCGGGGTGCAGGGCCAGCGGGCGGGCGCCGAGCGCGGTGGCCGGCGCGAGCACGGCCAGCCCGTGCGCGCCGGACGTGTGCGCGACCACCTGGCCGGGGCGGATCGCGCCCCGGTCGGCGAGATCGGCCACCACGGCGGCCAGCGCGTCGTCCGGCACGGCGATCAGCAGCAGGTCGGCGGCGGCGCGGGCGACCACGTCGACCGGCCTGCGGGGCACCTCGGGCAGCAGCAGGGCGAGCCGGGCGCGGGTGGCACCCGAGCCGCCGGTGACGGCGACCACCCGGTGCCCGGCGGCGGCGAGCGCGGCACCCAGCACGGCGCCGACCCGGCCGGCGCCGACGACGCCGACGGTAAGGAAGCGCGGAGGAGCACTCGGGGCGCCGGTGACGGCGCGATCCCGCGGTACGGCGGCCCCGCGCGGGGCGGCCGGACGCGGGCGCAACGGTGCGCTCATGACGACGATCCAGTCCTCGAGAAGGGGTACCGGTCGATCGCAAGTATGCGCCCGGCTTACGGAACCGGGACAAGCATGTGTGAAAACCTTCACCCACCCCCGACAACGGCTCCGGCACTTCGAGATCTTGGCGGGAAAGCGCCCCTGGAGGGGCCGTTTCCTACCAAGATCTGGTGGGCGTCCTGCGGTCGGCTGATCGGGGTGGCCGTAGGGTCGACAGCGTGGCGCATCCTGAACTTTCGACCACCTGATGTCGGTTTCCTGGCGGGACGCGATGCGTCAGGCGCTGTACGGGCCGGACGGCTTCTTCATCGCCGGCGCCGGGCCGGCCGAGCACTTCCGGACCAGCGTGCACGCCACCCCGGCGTTCGCCACCGCACTGCTGCGCCTGATCTCGCAGGTGGACGCGGCCCTCGATCATCCGTCCCGGCTCGACGTGGTCGACGTGGGAGCTGGGCGGGGGGAACTCCTCCAGACCCTGCTCGGGCTCGTGCTCGCACAGGGCAGCGCCGGGCTCGCGGGCACGCACCCCGGCGCCGGGCTCGCGGTGGGGGTTTCCGGGGAGCCCACCCGCTCCGGGCGGTCAGGCTTGATCCCTCCGCGGGCGGGCTCCCCGGAAACCCTGACCTCCACGGCCGCCGCCCGTCCGTCGGTCGACGATCCGTCGTCGGGTGCCGTTCGTCCGTCGCTCGCGGAACGCGTGCGGTTCACGGCGGTGGAGCTGGCCGCTCGACCCGAGCACCTGCCTCAGGAGATCGAGTGGGTGTCCGAGATTCCCGGCGGGATCAACGGGGTGCTGCTGGCGACGGAGTGGTTGGACAACGTTCCGCTGGACGTGGCGGTGCACACCGGGGACGGCTGGCGGTACCTGCTGGTCGAGCCCGAAAGTGGTGCCGAGACGGTTGGTGAGCTGGTCAACCGGGATGATCTTGACTGGCTGACGACGTGGTGGCCCCCGAACGTCCCCGATGCGGACAGTGACCCGAATCTGGCGGCGGCCTGGAATGACGTGAGCAGCGGAAGCGGGTCGGGTTTCCGGGCAGCCCGGCCGGCGGAGGGATCAAGCCTGACCGCCCGGAGCCGGCCGGGCTGCCCGGAAACCCCCCACAGCGACCACCCGGCTGCCTCGGACGACAGCAGCCCGACCCATGGCGACCACTCGGAAGCGCACGGGGCGCGTGCCGAGATTGGGAGAGCGCGGGACGAGGCGTGGGCGGACGCGGTGCGGAAGGTCAGGCGCGGGCTGGCGGTGGCGGTGGACTACGGGCACCTGCGGGAGAGCCGGCCCGTTGACGGGACGTTGACCGGGTACCGGGGTGGGCGGCAGGTGCCGGCCGCTCCGGACGGGTCGTGTGACGTGACCGCGCACGTCGCCATGGACGCGGTCGCCTCCGCTGGAGCAGCGGTCGCCCGGTGCGCGTACTCCCTTATGTCGCAGCGGGAGGCGCTGCGGGCGCTCGGGGCCGACGGCGGGCGACCGCCGCTGAGCCTGGCCGGCACCGACCCGGCGGGGTACGTGCGGGCGCTGGCCGCCGCGTCGGCGGTGGCCGAGCTGACCGACCCGGCCGGCCTCGGCGGGCACTGGTGGCTGCGCCAACCGGTCGGCATACCGCTCGTGCCGGCCGTGGCACGATGACGGGCATGACCACCGACGCCGGGGACCTTCGTGAGCTGACCGTCGGTACCGGGGCTGGCCTGGTCGCCGGCACCGGCGGGCAGCAGCTCGGCACCGATATGGTGCTCAACATCGGTCCGCAGCACCCGTCCACGCACGGTGTGCTGCGGCTGAAGCTGGTGCTCGACGGGGAACGGGTGGTCGCCTGCGAACCGATCGTCGGCTACATGCACCGGGGCGCGGAGAAGCTGTTCGAGGTACGCGACTACCGGCAGATCATCGTGCTGGCCAACCGGCACGACTGGCTGTCAGCGTTCTCCAACGAGCTGGGCGTGGTGCTCGCCGTGGAGCGGCTGATGGGCATGGAGGTGCCCGAGCGGGCCACCTGGCTGCGGATGGCCCTCGCGGAGCTGAACCGGGTGCTCAACCACCTGATGTTCCTCGGCTCGTACCCGCTGGAGATCGGCGCGATCACCCCGGTCTTCTACGCCTTCCGGGAGCGGGAGACCATCCAGGCGGTGATGGAGGAGGTCTCCGGCGGCCGGATCCACTACATGTTCAACCGGGTCGGGGGGCTGAAGGAGGAGGTGCCGTACGGCTGGACCGGCCGGGCACGGGCCGCGATCGGTGAGGTACGCCGGCGGCTGCCCGATCTCGACCACCTGATCCGGCGCAACGAGATCTTCCTGGCCCGCACGGTCGGGGTGGGCGTACTCTCCGCCGCGGACGCCGCGGCGTTCGGCGCCTCCGGGCCGGTCGCCCGGGCCTCCGGGCTCGACCTCGACCTGCGCCGCGACGAGCCCTACCTGGCCTACGACGAGCTGGACGTGCCGGTGGTCACCCGCACCGCCGGGGACTGCCATGCCCGCTTCGAGGTGCTGCTGGACCAGGTGTACGCCTCACTCGACCTGGCCGAGCAGTGCCTGGACCGGGTGGACCGGCTGACCGGGCCGATCAACACCCGGCTGCCCAAGGTGCTCAAGGCTCCGGAGGGGCACACCTACGCCTGGACCGAGAATCCGCTGGGCATCAACGGCTACTACCTGGTCTCGCGGGGCGAGAAGACGCCGTGGCGGTTGAAGCTGCGCACCGCGTCGTACGCCAACGTGCAGGCGCTTGCCACTCTGCTCCCCGGCTGCCTGGTGCCGGACCTGATCGCCATCCTCGGTTCGATGTTCTTCGTGGTCGGCGACATCGACAAGTAGCGCCGGCGAGGTCAGCGCCAGCGGTCGTCGGCGGGGGCGCCTCCGGCGCGCGGCACGTCGTCCTGCGGCGGGTACCCGTACCGCTGTTCGGCCCGGCGCCGGCCGGTCCGCTCCGGCTCCGGCTCGGGCTGGTGGCTCCGCTGGCGCGGCGGACGCCACTCCTGGGGCACCGGCACGCCACCCACCGGCAGCGCCGGACGGTCCGCCGGGTCGGGACGGCCGGCCCGCCAGCCGTCGTCACCGTTCCGGTCGTACCGGCCCGGGGCCTCCTCGCGGTGGTACGCCCCGTCGCGGTACCGGTCGTCGCGGCGCGGCGGCTCGTCGCGGCGCGGCTCGTCGCGGCGGACGGTGGCCCAGCGGTCCGCCACCCGGTACTCGGTGCCGGTGGCGTCGGCGTGCACCTCGGCCCGCCGCTCACCGACCCGCAGTTCCCGGCCGTGCTCGTCGTCGCGCACGGCCGCCCACCGGTCACCGGCCCGCATCTGCGACCAGTACTCGCCGGTGTCGTCCGGTCGCGGGGCCGATCCGGGCTGCACCGGCGGGGCCACCGCGTGACCGGCCGCCCCGCGCTGCTCGGGCCGGCTCCGATCGGCACGGCGGTCCTCGGGGGCCGCCCACGATCCCCGGGCCGACCTGTCCGGTTCGCGTTCCGGCCAGCCGGGCTCGTCGGGCTGCCCGTACGCGTCGCGTGCACCGGTCCACTCCGGCTCGTCGTGGCGGTCGGTCCAACCGGGCCCGTCGCCATCGCCGTCGGCGACCCGACTCGACCCGTCCCGCACGCCGGCCCAACCGGGCTCACCGCGCCGGTCGGGCTGCGCATTCCAGGAGCGGCCGTCGCCAGCGTGGGGCCGGTCGTCGACGTCGGCGCGGGCGGACCAGGGCCGGTCCTCCGGCTCGTCCCACGGGCGGTCCGCCGGCCGCGCGCGCTCCTCGGCGCCGCCGCCCCGGGTCCACTCCTGTGCCGGCGGTGTCCACTGGCTCGGGTACCCGCCGCCGTACCGCCCGCTCGACTCCGCCGGCCCACCGTCGACGATCGTGTGTCGGGTGGTGACGTGCACCGTCTCGGTGTGCCGGACCACGCCGACCGGTCGGTGCACCGGCTCCGGGCGGTCCTGCTCCCGCGGGCGGGGCACCGAGCCGTACGCGGCCGCCGGGCGATCCGCGCCGTATCCGGCCGCCGCGGCCGGCCGGTCCGCGCCGTACGCCGGCTGCTCCACGTCGAGGTCGACGGCCCCCCGCTGGTACGACGACCCTTCGTCGTCCGCGTGCTCGGCCCAGCGCGCCGGGACCTCCTCCGGCACCGACACCCGGCCGCGACCGGCCGGCAGGTCGTTCCCACCCGGGACCTGGCCCCGACCGGCCGGGGTCTCGGCCGGCACCCGGCTGCGGCCGGCCGGGGCGGCGTCCACCGGCTCGACGGTCGGCACCCGTGCCCGGCCGGCACCCGGCTGCTCGGCGGCGCCGGTCGGGGCGGCCCCGGCGAGGGCGGCGCTGCTGGCCTCGAGGCGACGACGCACCGCGGCGACCGCCTCCTGCGCCCGTTGGGCCTGGTCGAGCGCCTGGTTGCCGCGCTGGGCGGCGGCCACGATCTCCCCGCGCAGCTCCCGCCGCAGCTCCTCGATCTCGTCCAGCAGCTCGTCGGACCGTGCCGCCGCCGCGTCGCCGTCCGGGCGCAGCGCGATGGAGAGGCCGATCAGCACCACGGCCAGGATGGCGAGCACCGCCGCGAAGCGCAGCGGCCCGTTGCCGTCGGCGACCAGCAGGATCAGCGCTGCCACCGGGGCGAGGGCCACGCCCACCCAGAAGAGCACGGTCAGCAGCGGCGGTTGACGCCTGGCGTCGGGGGTGACCGGGGCTGGCATGGCTGTGCAGCCTACCGACGATCCCGGCACAGCGGAACGGTGGCCGATCCCGATGCGCGACGCCCCCGACCCGGTGCGGGTCGGGGCGTCGTCAGTGCGCCACGGCGTGGCTCAGCTGGTGGCGAACGCGCTGTCCGAGGAGAAGATCAGGCCCGCGCTGATGGTGCCGGTGCGCAGCCCGTTCTTGGTCAGCGGCCCGCCCTGGTCGAGCGAGGAGAACGAACCCACCGAGAGGCCGTACGTCTTCTCCAGGCCCGGCTTGCAGAACGCCCGCTGCTGGCACTCCGGCGGGCCACCGAGCACGGTCGCCTTGCCGGAGCACTTCGCGGCCAGCTCGGAGAGGGTCCGCACGCCGTACTTGTCGGCGAACGCCTGGGTGACCGCGAACGCGTTCTGGTCCTGCGCGGCGGCGGGGGCACCGAAGGTGATGCCCACCTTGTCGCCCTCGGCCCGCAGCGCCGTCACGGTCTTGTCCACGTCGGGAGAGGAGACCGGCGGGGGGTTGGCGCCGTTGAGCTTGGTGTTGAGGAACTCGGCCATGGTGGCGGCGTACTCCGGAACCACCTGGATCTCGCCCTTCTCCAGGGCCGGCTCGTAGAGCTCGCGGTTGCCGATCTGCTGCACCTTGACCTGGTAGCCGGCCGCGGTGAGCACGATCCGGTACAGCTCGCCCAGCGTCTGGCTCTCGCTGAAGTTGCCGGCGCCGACCACGATCTGGCCGCCCGGACCCTTGGCGATGCCGGCGGTGAGGTTGTTGGCGCTGGCGAACTCCTCAGCCGCCACCTTCGGCGTCTTGCGGTCGTCGTTGACGGCCTTGTTGAGCAGGATCAACTTCGGCGTGTCGAGCATGGTGGAGACCTTGTCCAGCGCGGCGATCAGCTGCGGGTTGGCCGCCTTGCTGTTGACCCCGGGGATGACGTTGTCGGCGTTCTGGAGTTTCTTGTCGTCCTGCAGCGCGATGAGCTGCTGACCGGCGACCGGGGCGCACCCGGCGCCGGAGGCGCCCTGCTGGGGTCCGTCGGTGCCGGACGAGCCCTCGTCACCGCACCCGGTCAGGAGGCCCGCCGCGGCGACGGCGCCGATCGCGCCGATGGCCAGACGTGTACGTGCGCGCATGTGCCCGCCTTCCGTGTCCCGGCGCGACCCGTCCCGGGCCGGCCGCGTGTCCGACGAGCGATCCTGACTGTCGGTCGCCCGCGAATACCCACCCAACATCTTCCGGAACCGACCGACAACCCGGGATGGGCTTCGTCACCGCATCGTCACCGATCGGCCGCCCAGCGACCGCCGGCTCACCGCGCGCTCACCCGGACGGGTCAGGCACCGGGGGTGGGTCAGGCCCGACCGGTCGCGTCGGCGGGCCGGGCACGCCCGGCGCGCTGCCGGCCACGGCGCAGCGGACGGGGGGTGACCAGCCGTTCGACGCCGCCCAGGATCAGCTCGGCCAGCAGCGCCAGCCCGGCCACCAGCACGCCGCCCGCGACGATCTGGCCCCCGCCGACCGCGATGCTCAGGCCGAACCCCAGCCGGATGATCTCGCCGAGGCCACCGCCGTTGACGAACGAGGCCAGCGCCGCGGTCGCGATCACCTGCACGGCCGCGGTCCGGAAGCCGGCGGCCAGGTAGGGCACCGCGAGCGGCAGCTCCACCCGGCGCAGCAACTGGGCGCCGGACAGACCCATCCCGCGGGCCGCGTCCCGGGCCTCCGGGTCCACCTGGCGTACGCCGGTGTAGGCGTTGGCCAGCAACGGTGGAAGGGCGAACACGGCCAACGCCACCACCACCGGCGTCCGGCCGAAGCCGAGGAAGGTCAGCGGCAGGATGGTGAGCAGCGCCAGCGTGGGGATGGCCAGGGTGGCGTTGGAGACCAGCACGACCAGGCTCCCGCCGCGACCGGTGTGCCCCAGCCACAGCCCGAGCGGCCAGGCCACCAGGCAGCCGAGCGCCACCGCCGCCGCCGAGATCTCCAGGTGCTCGCCGAGCCGGTCCAGGATGCCGCCGGGGTTGGTCCAGTTCAGCGGGTCGTTGAGCCAGAGCACCGCCTGGCGTATCGGGCTCTCCGCGGCGCTCACCGGACCGCCTTCGTTCGCGACTGCGGGGCTCGCAACCCCGGCTCACTCCTCGCGCTCACCGGACCGCCCGGGCGGACCAGGGGGTGAGCAGCCGGGCGACCAGGACCAGCAGCAGGTCCAGCAGGACCGCGAGCGCGACGCTCAGCAACGTGCCGGTCATGATCTCGGCCTTGTAGAGGTTGTTCTGGAAGCCCGCGAAGATCAGCTGCCCGAGGCCGCCGTGGCCGACCAGCACGCCCACCGTCACCAGCGCCACCGTGGACACGGTGGCCAGCCGCAGCCCGGTCAGGATGCCCGGCACCGCCAGCGGCAGGTCGATCCGGAACAGCCGCCCCCAACGGCCGTACCCCATCCCCTCGGCGGCGTCGCGCACCTCCGGCGGCACCTGGTTGAGCCCGGCCACCACGTTGCGGGTGATCAGCAGCAGCGCGTAGAGCACCAGGCCGACCAGCACCGTCGTCGTGCCGGTGCCCAGGTAGGGCGCGATGAACGCGAAGAGGGCCAGCGACGGGATGGTGTAGAACACGCCGGTGAGGCCCAGGATCGGGCCGGCCAGCGGACGGAACCAGTACGCCGCCACGGAGAGCGGCAGGGCGATCAGGGCGGCGATCAGCACCGCGCGACCGGTCAGCGAGGCGTGTTCCCGCACGGCGGCGAGGATCGTGTCAGAGTTGTCCCGCACGTACTGCCAGGAGAACCAGGGATTACCCGGGTCGGCCCGGTAGCTCAGGCGGAAGGACATACGTGGACGTTACCCCGGAGGCCGCCGGCGTGGCCGCACCCCCACGCGCGGCGCCGATCTCCCTGCAGGGCATCGGCAAGCGGTACCCGGACGGCACCGAAGCCGTCCGGGAGCTGAGCCTGGAGGTGCGGGCCGGCGAACTGGTGGTGCTGATCGGCCCGTCCGGCAGCGGCAAGTCGACAGTGCTCCGCATGATCAACCGGCTGATCGAGCCCACCGGCGGCCGGATCCTGCTCGGCGACGAGGACGTCACCGAGGTCGACCCGGTGCGGCTGCGCCGCCGGATCGGCTACGTGATCCAGAACGTCGGGCTCTTTCCACACCAGACCGTCCGGGCGAACGTGGCCACCGTGCCCGGCCTGCTCGGCTGGCAGCGCAACCGGATCCGGGACCGGGTCGACGAGCTGCTCGAACTGGTGGGGCTGGACCCGGCGCAGTTCGGCGGCCGGTACCCGCACGAACTCTCCGGTGGGCAGCGGCAGCGGGTGGGCGTGGCCCGGGCGCTCGCCGCCGACCCGGTGGTGCTGCTGATGGACGAGCCGTTCTCGGCCGTCGACCCGGTCGTCCGGGGCCGCCTGCAGGAGGAGTTCCTGCGCCTGCAGGCCGAGGTCCGTAAGACGATCGTGCTGGTCACCCACGACCTGGACGAGGCGGTCCGGCTCGGTGACCGGATCGCGCTGCTGTCCCAGGGTGGGCACCTGGAGCAGTACAACACCCCGGCGGCCCTGCTCGGCGCTCCGGCCACCCCGTTCGTGCGGGAGTTCGTCGGCGCGGACCGGGGCATCCGCCGCCTGGTGGTCACCCCGCTCGACCGGGAGGCGCTGGAGCCGGTGCCCGGCGACGGTCAGCCGGACCTGCCGGCGGTGCCACTGGACGGCTCGGCGTACGACGCGCTGGCGGTGCTGCTCACCTCGGGACGCGACCGGGTCGTGGTCACCGACGGGGGCCGACCGGTCGGTGCGCTCAGCCGGCAGCGCCTGCTCGACCTCGGCCACCCGCCGCGGTGACCGGCCGGCCCGGTCTGGTCCGGCCTGACCGGCGGTGCGGTCCGCCGGTCAGGCCCGTCCGCCCAGGCTGGCGGTGCCGATGATCCACCCCGCGAGGAAGCCGTAGCCGGCGCCGGTGCTGGCGTCCTCCAACGCCCGCAGCACCGACGGGTCCGGGCCGAGCAGCGCCGCCAGCACCGCGGCAAGCCCCCCGGCCAGCACGTACGCGGCCCAACCGGAGAAGAACTGGCTGACCGAACCCTGCACCCGGGCCACCTGGGTGGCTGGCAGCACGTACAGCAGGACCACCGCGAGGATCACCAGCAGGATCGCCCGCAGGTCGGCGGCGAGCAGCCCGCCGGCCACCCCGTCCCCGTCCGTCCGCCAGGCCGGCCAGGCGAGCAGCCGCAGGAACCAGCCGCCGGCCGACTCCGGGTCGGTGTGCGACTCGGCCCAGCCCACATACATGGGGCTGCCGCAGATGCCGACCAGCAGGAGCACGGCGAGCGCGCCGGTGCCGGCGGCGGTCCCGTAGCGGCTGACCGGGCCGGTGCGGTGGAGAAGCGCCATGATCCGCCCAGTTCCCGACCCGGCGGGGCGGGCAAACCTGGACGGGGTCGGCCGTTTCAGTGCTTCATCAGGTAGTCGATGAAGGCGGCCCGCAGCACCGGTGCCACATCCTCGTACCCGTGCCCGGTCAGCTCCCGCCACAGCGCGTTGGCCTCGTCGATGATCGGGCCGATCGAGTTCGGTGCGCCGTCCAGCACTGCAGCCTCGTCCGCGTTCGGCAGGTGCCGCAGCACCGACCAGTAGAAACCCACGTCGCGGTGCTCGCGGGCCCGGGCGAACGCCCGCTCTCGCAGCTCCTCGGTGGACAGCGCGTCGAGCTCCTCGAACGTGTGGCCGCCGGGGGAGGCGGCAGGTGTGTCGGTCATGCCGCCGAGCCTATCCGCCGAGATCAGCGCCGGTCGGGCGGACACCACACGGCTCACCGGCCCCCGTCGTCCCACCGGCTCGGGCCGTTCTCCCACCGGGGAGCCTGCCACGGGTCGGCCGGCTGCTCGGTCGGGGGCGTCGGCAGCACCGGCGGCCAGTCCTGCACCGGCTGCGGGCGCGGCACCGTCCATCCCGTGCTGATCACGCCGTCGCCCACCGGCTCGAGCCGGTCGGTGTGCGCCACGCCGGGCCGTCCGAACCGCTCGACCAGCCGGGTGACCAGCAGCCCGACGCCGAGTGCCGCCCCGCCGACGGTCCAGTTGCCGACCGTCCAACCACGCACCCTGGCGTACGCCAGGAAGACGGTCACCAGGCTGACCGCCAGCAGAGTGCCGAGGATCCCGCCGCGGCGGCCGTACGCGCTGGTGCCGGCGAGCAGGGCCACACCGATCGCCAGCACGGTCCAGTCCAACCCGGTGGCGGGGGTCACCGGCCCGGGGCCGTTGGCCGCGAGCAGCACCCCGGCGAGCGTGGCCAGCACGGTCGAGCCGACCAGCCCGCCGGCGGTCACCACGGCGGCGACCACTCCCCGACGGCGGGCCGGGTCACCCACCGGCCGGTACCGGCCGACCAGCCGACGGACCGCCCGGATCGCGCCGAACAGGCCGCCGAGGACCGCCACGGCGGCGAACCCCGCGAACAGGTAGCCGGCGCTGCGTCGGGGGTCGTAGTCACCCTGCACCAGCACCGGCGCCGACCGGCGTTCGATGTACACCACCACCGCGGCCGCGCCCGCCAGGCTGGCCGCCCAACCCGGTACGTGCAGCACCACCACGGCCAGCGCCAGGGCCAGTCCGCCGACGGCGGCGACGACGACGGCGTGGCCGACGGCGGCGGGCAGCCCCCGGTCACCCTGCTCGGCGTAGTGCAGTGCGGCGGCCACCGCCACCGGCCCGACGGCCAGGTTCGGTGCCGCCGTACGCAGGCTCATGCCGGCGGCGAGGGCGAGCAATCCGAGCGCGACCACGTCGACCAGCAGCGTGCGCAGGTTGGCGCCGCGCAGCGCGTCCTGGTCGGCTCGCCAGAGCAGCCAGCCGACGGCGGCGAGGCCGGCCAGCAGCAGCGCCTCCCACACCACGTGCACGCCCACCCGGTCCCGGCCGGGCTCACCGTGCACGGGGTCGTCGAAGACGTTCTCCAGGACGGCAGCGGGCACCCCGGACGAGGGCGCCACCGACCGCTCCCGGCCCGCTTCGTCGTACCCCATGACCCGCCTCCCCAGGTGGCCGGCCGCTTCCGTCCCGGCACGCGGGCGGACCGACGGCGGCCGTTGCTCTCCGATCGCAGGCACCGTACCCGCGCCCGGACCCGGGCGTAACCCCCTGCTCAGGGGCACCGCTCAGCGCTGGCCGGGGCGGCTCTCCCGCGGGTCGGGCTCGTGCTCGTCGTCGGGGCGTTCCGGCACCCGGCAGGATCGTTCCAGCCAGAGCGCGGCGGCCACCAGCGCCAGCGAGGCGAGCAGCCCGGCGCCGGCGGCGGGCCGGTCCTCCGAGGCGGCCCGGGTGGACTCGACGAAGAGCCAGCCGGTCAGACCGGCGTAGAAGCCGGCGAAGATGGCCCCGGCCAGCGACGACGCCTTGGCCAGCACCACGAACCGGGCCACCAGCAGCGGGTTGACCGGCTCCCGGCCGGGCTTGCGCTCGATCCTTCCCCGGGTGTTGACCGCGGCGTACGCCTCGAGCACCGCGAGCGCGGCCAGTGTCACCACCGGCAGCCACGGCAGCCGTGGGATGCCGCTGTAGTAGAGGGTGCTGATCAGCAGCCAGGCCACCGCGGCGGCGGCCAGGCCGGCCACCACGAGGGTGGAGATCCGGGTGGGCCCCATCCGGAAATCCGGACCCGGGCCGCCCGGCGGTGGGGACTTCGCCTGCGTCATGCCGGCCGGCTCCGCTCGGTCATGCCGTCGACTCTAGCGCCAGATCCGGGCGGGGACGCAGATCCAGCGCGTCGTCCGCGGCCGGGCCGGTGGTGAGCAGGTCGGTCAGCCATCCGTGACCGGGCAGCCGCCCGTACGGCTGGATGTCGATCCACGGCCGCAGCACGAAGGCGCGCAGGTGCGCCCGCGGGTGCGGCAGGGTCAGCTCGGGATCGTCGCTGAGCACCGGCTCGTCGTCGTCACCCCAGACCGCGATGACGTCGACGTCGAGGGTGCGCGGCCCGAAGCGCCGCTGCGGGTCCCGCACGCGGCCGGCCGCGCGCTCCGCGGCCCGGGCCCGCTCCAGCCAGTCGCGCGGGGCGGCGGCGTGGTCCTGGGCCAGCAGCACCGCGTTGAGGTACGCGGGCTGGTCGGTGTCCCCCCACGGTGGAGTCTCGTACACCCCGGAGACCACCAGCACCGCGTCGCCGAGCGTGGCGACGGCTCCGCGCAGGTGCTCCAGCCGGTCGCCGAGGTTGCTGCCGAGGGAGAGCACGGCCCGGGTCATCGGGTACGCGTCCTGGTCATGGTGACGGCCACGTCGGTGAAGGTGTGCGGGACGGGTGCCTCCGGCTTGTGCACGGTGACCGTGGCGGTGCCGACCCGCTCGTCGGCCAGGCAGACCGTGAGCAGCCGGTCCGCGAGGGTCTCGATCAGGTTGACCGGCTCGCCGGTGACGACCGCGACGAGGCGCTCGGCCAACTCGCCGTAGTGGACGGTGGCGGTGACATCGTCGCTGGCGGCGGCCGGCGCGAGGTCCAACTCCAGCACGGCGTCGACCACGAAGTCCTGCCCCTGCTCACGCTCGAAGTCGTACACCCCGTGCCGCCCGCGCGCCCGCAGGCCGGTCAGCTGGATCCGGTCGGTCATCGGTTCCCCTCTCGTACGCCGGCGGCCAGGGTCGGAGCCAGGCGCGGCGCGCCGGTCGCCGCCCAGACGGCGAGGGCGTCGACGGTGGCGCGCACGTCGTGCACGCGTACCCCCCAGGCGCCGGCCGCGACCGCGAGCACGCTGGTGGCGACGGTGGCCGCCTCGCGCTGCGCGGTGGGTCGCGGCGTCCCGTCCGGTGCGGCCAGGAGCCGCCCGAGGTACGACTTGCGGCTCGCCCCGAACAGCAGCGGATGACCGAGGTCCAACAGCTCCGGCAGGCGGGCGCTGAGCTCCCAGTTGTGCGCGGTCGTCTTGGCGAAGCCCAGGCCGGGGTCGACGACGATCCGGTCGGCGGACACCCCGGCGGCCAGCGCCGCGTCGATCCGCTGGGACAGCTCGTCGCGGACGTCGGCGACCACGTCGGTGTAGCTGGCCAGGTCGCGCATCTCGCGGGAGTGGCCGCGCCAGTGCATCAGCACCCAGGGGCAGCCGGCGTCGCGGACCACCCGGGCCATGTCGGCGTCGGCCAGGCCGCCGGAGACGTCGTTGACCACCACCGCGCCGGCGCCCAGCGCTGCCTCGGCCACCAGGGCGCGGCTGGTGTCGATGCTGACCGGCACGCCGGCCGCGGTGAGCTCGGTGATGACCGGCAGCACGCGGGCCGCCTCGGTCTCGGCATCGACCCGGTCCGCGCCCGGACGGGTGGACTCGCCGCCGACGTCGACCAGGTGCGCGCCATCGTCCCGCAGACGGACGCCGTGTCCGACGGCGGCGTCGAGGTCGGCGTACCGTCCGCCGTCGGAGAAGGAGTCCGGCGTGACGTTGAGGACGCCCATCACCACCGGGCCCGGGGCCCGTACCAGATCGGTCACGACTAGACGGTACCGGTCGCCCTCGCGGCCCTGACCGACCCGGGTGACAGACCCCTGACGTGCGCATTGAAACAGATGTACGATCGGTCGTCCGGGCGGTATCGGGCAGCCTCTTCGCGGCTTGTCGCAATCCGGGGCGGGCCGTACGCTTTGGAATTGCCCAGCATCGAGATGGCGAAGCCTGGAGGGAGGGCCGAAGCGGGGAAAAACCGCCCAAAGCTCACCACGCTCCGTGGTGAGTAACGAACGCAGGGTCGAAGACGCTGCGCCCAGTGAGCATATTTCCCGCCAGGCTTGCCTACTGCACCGCCGCGGCGTCGCCGGCCGCGATATGGGGAGGTTCCAGTGATCGCCTTCGAGCTCATGGAGACAGCGTCGTCCGGCGTCGCCCACGTGCTCTCCACCGTGGCGTCAGCTCCACTCGCCGAGCCGGCACCGAAGGGGATCGACACCAACAGTGTGGTCACCTTCTTCGCCAGCAAGATCGCGCCGATCCTGCTGGCCGTCCTGGGGGTCATCTTCATCGGCCGGGCCAGCCGCGGTGAGATCTCCAAGGTGCTGACCAGCTCCGCAATCGCCATCGTCGGGCTGGCCTTCATCGCCGGGGCGGCCACGCTCTTCTTCGTCGGCGATTACCTGATCGACCTGATCTTCGAATAGGCGCGAGCAAGATGCGGCTGCGCACCGACGACGACATCTACCGGGCCCGCCTGGTCTACCTCGGGCCGCCCGGCTACACCCTTCCGGTCCACCTGCCGTACGCCCAGTACGGGCTGTTCATGCTGCTCGTCCCCCTCTACATGTTCATCCACTGGCTGTTCACGTTGACGGTCGAGCTCTTCCCGGCCTGGGAGATCGCGCTCGCCATCGTGACCACGTCGTTCATCTTCCGGTACGTCGATCCGGACCGGCCGGCGCGAATGGTCATCCGAACCGCGCTGACCGACTGGCGGCGGACCCGGGAGCCGGCCGTCGAGCAGCGCGATCCACGCCTGGTCGGCAGCCGGATCAGGATCCGGGAGGAGCTGGCATGACCGGGCGTACACCGATCGGTCCCTCGTTCGACGCGGGTGAGGTCGCATGAGCCGCTCTTCCACGCCGGGCTCCCCGGTCGGCCGCCCGGCCGTGCCGCCTGGTCACCGTGCGCAGTCGTTCGACTACGCCGAAGACTCCGAGTTGGACGAGGTGGCCCTCGATCCCGCTCTGGTGACCTCGCCCGGTCACGGTGGCGTCGGCGTCTTCCAGGCTCCCCGGCCGGTGGCCCGGCGTAACCCGCCGGTCGATCCGCCGGCCGCCGAGAGCGCGGACATCGACTCCCCCTTCCTGGACCTCTTCGGCGGGGCCCGGTCCGGCGCGCCGCGGGCGGTCACGGCCGGCCCGTCCACCCGCGAGCAGCCGGCGATCCCACAGCAGCCGGCCGCCGTCGAGCCCGCTCCGGCCGTTCCGCCACGGGCAGCGGTGGTCCGGCAGCCCGAGCGCACCGCCGACCTGGAGCCACCCTGGCAACCGGAGGACGAGCGGGCCGCACGGGGCCGGCCCGCCGGGCCGGGCGGCGCCGAGGCACGACGCGCCGGTGGCGCCGAGGCACGACGCGCCGGTGGCGCCGAGGCACGACGCGCCGGCGGCTCCCCGACCGGCGAGTCCCGGGTGCCGCATCAGGCCGGTGATCGGCTGCCGCTGCTTCGTCCGCCGAGCGCGCCAATCGCCGTCAGCCAGATTGACGACCCGGAGCCCGGCGCAACCGTTCGGCCCGACCCGACCTCCGCCCGCTCGGACCACCCGGCGACGCCGCCCGAGCGCATAGTCCGCTCCGACGCCGACCGGGACCGGGCGGCATCCGTCCCCGACCGGGACCGCGCGGCGTCCGTTCCCGACCGGGACCGCGCGGCGTCCGTTCCCGCCAAGCCGTCCCGGCGGGAGGTGGCAGCTCCACGGCAGCGGGCGGTGAGCCGGCAGGACCGGCCGACCCGACCGGTCCGGGTCCGCGCCCCGAAGATCAAGTTCGGCGACCGGGACCCGTCGGTCGAGCTGGCCATCACCGAGATCGCCGGCCACCTCACCTTCACCCCCAACACGGTCACCGCCTGGTACTGGCTGCCCGAGGTGCGCTGGGCGTTCCGCCCGGACGCCGAACGCGAGGCGCTGCTCTCCGCGATCTCGGAGCAGTACGCCGGCCTGGCCGGCTTCCGGCTGCACTTGCGCCGCACCAGCCGGCCCTTCCCGGCCGACGAGTGGGCGCGCACCGTCGACGCGCACACCCCGGCGCCGCTGCCCGACGTGCCCGGCACCACCGGCTGGGCGGACCACCTGGTGGCGGCGCAGCAGCACCTGATGGCGGTCAACCACGCCGAGGGGCAGACCTACCTGGGTGTCACCTTCGCTCGCCGGTCGCTCGGTGACTCGCTCACCGAACGGGTGCTGCGCACCTTCGGCCGGGGCACCGCCGAGGGCGAACGCCGCAAGCTCGGCCGCACCGTCGAGCAGTTCGACGAGGTGCTCGGCGCGTTCGGCATGCGGGGCAGGCGGGTCACCGCACAGGAGCTGGAGTGGCTGCTGTACCGCTCGGTGGCGCTGTGCATGTCGCCGCCGGGCACCCTCTCCCCGGTCGCCGACGGGCGTTGGGAACGCGGCGACCTGCTCGCCCTCACCGAGCAGGTGGAGCGCTACCGCACGCCGTACGGCTCGACGGTGAAGCTGGTCAACCGGATGACCGGCGAGGAACGGCACGTCGCCGTGCTCGCCGTCGGCCGGATGGAGCCGCTGGAGATCCCCG
Source organism: Micromonospora sp. GCM10011542 (assembly GCF_042650685.1). NCBI lineage: Bacteria > Bacillati > Actinomycetota > Actinomycetes > Micromonosporales > Micromonosporaceae > Micromonospora > Micromonospora sp. GCM10011542. The sequence continues at coordinate 79,184 of NZ_JBHSBO010000048.1, read as the reverse complement.
AGCGGCACGAGCCCTGGCTGCACTTCCACGAGCGGCTGCCCTGGCCGATGGAGTTGTCCACGCGGGTGGACATCCTCGGCTCCGGCGATTCGTTCCGCAATCTCGAACACCGGCTGCGGATGATCCGCTCCCAGCAGCTCGACTACGCCGAGCACGGCATCGACGCCCCGCCCGAGCTGGAGCGACTGGCCAAGCGGGCGCTGGTGATCGGCGACGAGATGACCACCGGGCTGCCGGTCGACTCGGCCCGGGCGCACGGCTGGCACCGGCTGGCCGTGGGCGGCCGCACCCGCGAGGAGTGCCTGGAGCGGGCCCGTCGGCTCATCCAGCTCTACTCGCGCGAGCTGCGCATCTCGTTGCAGCACCCGAAGAACCAGGACTGGCTGGCCCGCGAGTTCATCCCCGGTGAGCCGATCGCCAACACCGGCTACGTCCGCCGGATGCCGGTCCCCCTGCTCGCCGCCGCCCTCCCCCAGGCCGCGTCCACCGTCGGTGACCGCCGCGGCGACCTCATCGGCCGGACCGCGGGCACCTGCCGCCGGCCGGTCTTCCTCGACCTGCACTTCCCCATGGAGGTACGGGAGCGCTCCGGTCTCGCGGTCTTCGTGGCCGAGCCCGGCGGCGGTAAGTCCACCCTGCTCGGCGCGCTGGGCTACCTGGCCGCCCGGCGAGGCGTACAGGTGACGCTGCTCGACCCGTCCGGGCCGCTGGCCCGGCTCTGCGCCATGCCGGAGCTGCGGCCGTACTCACGGGTGCTGAACCTGACCGGCTCGGAGCACGGCACGCTGGCGCCGTACTCGCTCATCCCGACGCCGCTGCGTACCGAATTCGTCGCCGGAGCCGCCGGTGACCGGGAGTTCGAGATCGCGGTCTCCAACGCCCGGGCCGAGCGGCGGATGCTGGTCCAGGACATCTGCATGATGCTGGTGCCACCGCAGGTGGCCCGCGAGGCGTCCACCGCCACCCTGTTCCGGCACGCGGTACGCCAGGTGCCGGCCGAGGAGACGTCCACCCTGGACGACGTGGTCAGCTGCCTCGGACGGCTCGACGACGACGCCGGCAAGGAACTGGCCAACCTGCTGCTGGACACCGCCGAGATGCCGCTGGCGATGCTCTTCTTCGGCCGGCCGCCGGAGGGGCTGCTCGGCTCGGACGCGGCGCTCACCGTGATCACCATGGCCGGGCTGCGACTCCCCGACCTCAAGATCGAGCGCGAGTACTGGTCGGCCGAGGAGGCCCTCGCGCTGCCCATGCTGCACACCGCGCACCGGCTGGCCGTCCGGCGTTGCTACGGCGGGTCGATGTCGTCGCGCAAGCTGGTCGGCCTGGACGAGGCACACTTCATGGAGGGTTGGCGCTCCGGACGATCGTTCCTGGTCCGGCTCGCCCGTGACTCCCGCAAGTGGAACCTGGCCGCACTGGTGGCCTCGCAGAACCCGCGCGACATCCTCAGCCTCGACGTGCAGAACCTGGTCTCCACCGTCTTCGTCGGCCGGATCGCCGAGGACGCCGAGATCGCCTCCGAGGCGCTGCGGCTGCTGCGGGTACCGGTCAACGACGGCTACGAGGCCACCCTGGCCTCACTGTCCGCCGCCGACACCAACTCGGCCGCCCGGCTCGGCTTCCGCGAGTTCGTGATGCGCGACGTCGACGGACGGGTACAGAAGGTCCGGGTCGACGTCTCGTACGTCGACGGGCTGCTGGAACACCTCGACACGACGCCCGCCGCGATCGCCGCGGCGGCCGGCGTGCTGCCGAGCATCCCCCTGCCGGACCTGGAGGCGTGACATGGCTAGGGCCTGGATCAAGGTCCTCGGTCGAACCGAGGCGGAGTCCAGGCGGCGTCCGGCCAGGGGCCTTGGGGCCCGGGCACGGATCACGGCGTTCCTGCTCGCGCTCGGCGTACTGGCCGGGGCCACCCTCACCTGGCCGCTGATCGGGGCGGAGGCGGCGGCTGCGGCGCCGGCCGCCGCCCAGGCTCGCGCGGACCTCTGCACGACAGCGGAGTGGCAGGCCGACTTCCGGGCCTGCGTAGCGAAGCTCAAGGAGGTCAGCGAGGACGAGGTGAAATGCCGCAATGCTCCGACTCCCGGCACCCCGGATTCCGGACTGGCCGGTTGGTTTGCTGCGGCACCCCCAGCGGACGCCGCAGGCGGGGTAGCCGGCCGCTACAGCCTTTATGGGTACGCGGGTTACGGCTACACGACCTACGACATCGAGGGCGGTTGCGCCTCAAGCGTCCTGCATCCTGACTACAAGTTCACCACGACTGTCGCCAATGGCGAGTTCATGGCTGCCACCGCGATCATCGGCGCATCCAATGCACTTCGGGAGCGTGCCTGGAATCCGCGCTCGATGTGGGGTTGGGCCGACCCGCTGGTTGATCAGGCCACCAAGGCCGTCTACCAGAAGGTGTTCAGCGTCTTCGGCATCGTCACGCTCTGCGTGGTGGGCCTCTATCTGCTCTGGCGTTCGCGCCAGTCGGACATGAGCAACGCCATGACCACCGCAGGCTGGGCGCTGCTGGTGATGGTGGCGGTCACCGCACTGGCCGCTTGGCCGGTCAAGTCGGCGAACATCGCCGACGGTGCATTGATCACAAGCCTCGGAGTGGTGCATGACGCCGTGGGCCCCCAGGCGAAGGAGCCCGCGCCCGGACAATGCATCGACCCTGAGCGTTGCAAAGACCTCCGCACGCCAGCCGTCCGAGCAAGCGACACGGCGACCGAGACGATGCTCTACCGCAACTGGCTACGCGGGGTGCTCGGCTCCGCCGACAGCGAGACCGCCCGCAAGTACGGCCCAGCGCTCTACGATGCGCGGTCATTGACCTGGGGCGAAGCTCAGTCAATGCGCGCCAACCCGGCCACCCGGGAGCCGACGATCAAGGCCAAGCAGCAGCAGTGGGCCCGGGTGGCCGAGCAGATCCAGACCGAGGACCCGGAGGCGTACGAGTACCTCCAGGGCGTGCGGGACATGGACCGGGTCGGGGCGGGCTTCATTGCCGTGCTGGCCTCGGTGCTCTTCGCGATGTTCGATCTGACCGCGTCGCTGCTGGTCCTCCTGGGTTTCCTGATCTTCCGGTGGGCGGTGATCGCGGCACCCATCCTGGGTACCGTGGGCCTGCTCCGGCCGGCCAGCGCCGGGCTGCGGCGGCTGGCGAACGCGGTTGTCGCAGCGGTGTTCAACATCGCCATCTTCGGCACCGGCGCTGCCATCTACCTCTTCGCGGTTGACCTGATCATGAGCACCCCCACCCTGCCCGGCTGGCTCCAGGTGGTGCTGGTCTGGCTCTGCGGGGTGGTGGGCTGGCTGCTGCTGCGTCCGTACCGCCGGATCACCCAGTTGGGCGGCAAGGACAGCAGCGAGGCGGTCAGCTCGGCCGGCTCCTGGCATCGCCGCTTCTTCCGAGACATGCGGACCGCGGCCCGGCTGGACGTGGCGGAGCCCGGCGGCACGTCGGAGCCGGTCATCGGTCGTCGCCGGTCGCAGGTCGCGGAGCAGACCAGCCTACGGCCGGAGGCGCGGCGGGAGGATCCGGTCACCCTCCCGGCTCCCGCCGGCGAGGGCAAGCGGGAAAAGGCTCGGCGCCCGGACGGTCAAGAGCGCCCGGACGAGGCGGCGAAGGAGTCTGGAGGCCGGCCGGTCGCACCTCGGCCACGCCGGCAGCGGCCGGCGACCTGGACCGAGCCGGACGTTCCGGACGAGAACCCGTCGTTCGTCGTCTACCGGCCCGGCTCCCCTGAGCGTGCGCCGGACCGCACCGGACCCCGGGTGCGCTCCGAGGCACGGTGACGACGATGCGACGGGCCCTGGAATTCCTGTTCACCCGGGCGCTGCGGTCCCGGCTGGGCGTGGCGCTGGTGATAGCTGTACTCGTCTTCGGCGTGATCGGGGCGGCCCGGTTGGTCTCCGGCCCGACCAGTCCGGTCGACGGCTTGAGCAGTCGGCCGGACCGCCCGATCACCACCGTTGATCCGACCGCCGGCGATGACGGTGCCATCTCCACTGATGCTCCGCGGTCGCCGGTGACCGCGCCGGGCGCACGCACGCCCGAACAGACTGCCGACCGGTTCACCACCGCCTGGCTCGGTCGCCCAGGATTGACCGCCGAGCAGTGGCGGGCAGACCTCCGGACGCTCTCCACCCCCGCGCTGACCGACAAGCTTTCCGGGGCCGACCCGAGCACGGTCCCCGCCGAAAAGGTCGTTGGTCCGCCGACGGTGCGGGCGCGGACCGAGACGTTCGTCGAGGTGCTGCTTCCCTTGGACAACGGCCGGCTCCGGCTGGAACTGGTCGCGGCGGACGACGGCTGGCAGGTCGACGTGCTGGACTGGGAGCGGCCGTGAGCGACACACCCCGCCGGCGAAGGGCCCGACTCGGCGTGATCGCCGCCGCGCTCGCGGCGACACTGCTGCTGCTCTGCTGCGCCGGCGGTACCGCCGCGTTCTTCCTCACCGGACTCAGCGGCGACGCGAAGGACGGAGACACCCTGGCCGGCTGGGGCTGCGGCCCGATCCGCCCGGTGGACATCGCCGGCGAGCTGCCGAGATTCACCGAGTACGGCGACGCGCAGGTCCGCAACGCCGCGATCATCATCAAGGTCGGGCAGGAGCTGGGCGTGCCGTCCCGGGGCTGGGTGATCGCGCTCGCCACCGCGATGCAGGAGTCCGCGCTGCGCAACCTGGCGAACCAGCGCGTTCCGGCGTCGCTGGTCCGGCCGCACGAGGGCGTGGGCGCCGACCACGACTCGCTGGGCCTCTTCCAACAGCGGCCCGGGTGGGGCACGGTCGCCGAGCGGATGAATCCCGCGCAAACGTCCCGCAAGTTCTACGAGAAGCTCCTGACGGTGCGTAGCTGGCAGAACCGGCCGCTGACCGTGGTGGCCCAGCGGGTCCAGGTCAGCGCCTATCCGGACGCCTACGCCAAGCACGAGGACCTGGCCAGCCGGATGGTGGGCGCGCTGGCCGGCGGAGCGGCCCGAACCGTCGAGATCAACGGCAAGGCGGTGTGCGACGCCGCCGAACGCGGTCAGATCGCCGCCTCCGGGTGGACGGCTCCGATCGCGGGTCAGGTCGGCTCCGGCTTCCGGACCGCCGGCCGGCCCAGCCACAACGGTGTCGACATCGGGGCGGCCAAGGGCACCGAGATCCGCGCCGCGGCCACCGGACGGGTGCTGGTCGCCCGCTGCGATCCGGACAATCGGGGGCGGCGCGACTGCGACGTGGACGGGCATCCCGGCAAGGGCGGCTGCGGCTGGTTCGTCGACCTGTTGCACTCTGGCGGCTACATCACCCGGTACTGCCACATGGTGGTCAAGCCCCAGGTCAGGCCCAACCAGATCGTGCCGGCCGGCGAGGTGATCGGTCAGGTGGGCAGCAGTGGCAACTCCTCCGGTCCCCACCTGCACTTCGAGGTGCACCTGCGCAGCGACCGGTCCAGTCGTGGCGCGGTCGACCCGGTCCCCTTCATGCGCGAGCGCGGTGCCCCTCTGCGCGGCCCGGCGTGAGGTTCCCGCGAGCATGACCGGACCGCTGCCCGACCCGTTCGCCGACCAGCCCGACTGGGCCCCCCGGCCGCCACGACCTCTGATGATCGTGCCCGCCACCGAGCGCGTCGAGCTGCGCGGGCGACGGGTGCTGGTCGGCCTGCCCGGCCTGGGCTGGCGGGGCGACCTGCGCGCGGACGATCGGGTGGTGCAGGGCAGCCGGACCTACGTGCCGGTGATTCCCGAGCACGAGTGGTACCGGGCCGAGGCCGACCAGGTCGAGGTGTTCGCACCACTGGTGCCGGTGGAGCGGGTCTGGGTCGAAACGGTCGGCGACCGGGTGAACCCGGACGGACCACGCGGCGCGGGCATTCGGCTGGTCTCTTTGGACGGTCCGGCCCACCGGACACCCACGCCGGTCTTCGAGGCGGACGCCGTCACCGGGCGCCGGGTGGTGCACGTCGAGGGCTCGATGGAGCACCGCGACCTGCGGGCGGTCACCGAGACCTACTCCGGTGCCGAGGGGGACATCTGCGTCCGGATCACTCCGGAGGTGGAGTGGTACCGCTGGGCCTGGCGCGGGCAGTCACCCAACACCCTGGAGGTTCCGGTCCATCTGCTGTGGATCGAGTGAGGGTCAACTCACTAGAGCTCCGCTGCAGACCCGCCATCCCTCTCTATCCTCAACTTCGAACCGCCACGTGTCGGTCAAACTCTGCTGAACGCCATCCAGGGTTGCACTACGCCGGATAACCGCACTGACCGACGCCCGGCCCGAATCGCCCTTGGAAACCATGATGTTCTCGATGTTGATTGAGAAGGAAACATTCAGCTCCTGCTCACGCCGCTCAATCTGCTTTGCGAAGGCGTCCAGCGCAGGTACACCTCCGTTGCAGGTGTACAGCTTTGCCCGGTTGGCGTCTCGCGACACCAGCGCTGCCTGTAGATAGCTGACCACGACGACGTCGGGGGCGCTGCGGTCCGGGGCGGAAGCGCGGTTGTAGAGCACGAAGCCAGCGGCGACCCCGCCGAGGCAGAGCACCGCGAGCACCCCGGCGACCACGGTGAGCACGGTCCGCGCCCGGCGGCGGGGCCGCTCCGGCGCCGGAGCCGCCGGACCCGGCGGCAGTTGCTCGCCCGGAGGCCGTTGCGCCGGTACGCGGGAGACCTGGGAACCGGCGGGGGGCTGCACTGATTCCACCTTCTGAGGCTATCGGCTCGACGCCGGAGACCCAATGCCTCAGATGCAGCGGATCGTGACGGACCCCCGCCCACCGGTGAGATCCACGACAACACCGGCGCACCGCCGTGGCACCTCCCGGAGCAGCGGCCCTGGCTGGGATACCGTCACTGCTCGGGGAGGGGTTGCCAACCTCGGGTAGAGGGGGTGGACGCGGTGGCCGGTCCGAAGGCACGGACGAACCGCGCGGCCGCCCTGCACCGGCAGGCCGCGGCGGTGGCGACGGCGGCTGCCGGCATCCTCGACGAGACCCGCCCGGCCCCCGCAGACCAGCGCCGCCAGTACGAGCTGGCAGACCGGCTGCGCACCGCCGCCGCCCGGTTGGCTCCCGGCTGGGCGGGCGGCGCCCTGGAGACGCTCACCGCGGACTGCCCGGCGGGGGACGGTCCGCCGGCCTTCGTGCGGGTCGGCACCGCGGCGCCGCTGGACGACGCCCGCTTCCCCGCGTTGGTGCCGCTGGTCGGCACCGGTCATCTCAGTGCGGACACCGACGCCCGCGAGCCGCGGGTGGCGGGGCTGCTCCGAGCGGTGCTGCTGCGGTCGTTGGCGGCGGCTCCGGCGGGGGCGCTGCTGGTCCGCGCGGTGGACGCCACGGGCGCCGCCCTCGCGCCGTTCGGGGCCCTGGCCGACGCCGGCCTGCTGCCGCCACCTGCGGTGGATGTGGCCGGCCTGCGGGCGGTGCTGACCGAGGCGGAGCAGTGGGTGACCCCGGGAGCGAACGGGCGGCGCCGGCACGACCGGACGCTCCTGCTCGTGGTGGCCGCCCTACCTGAGCTGACCGGGCCGACGGACCTGGCGCGGATCGAGGCGCTGGCCGAGCAGGGTCCCGCCGCCGGGCTGTACCTGGTGGTGGCCGGCTGGCCGCCGGCGGGTCCGTACGCGGCCCGGCCGCCGTTGCCGCGGGCCACTCCGCTGGTGTTGCGCAACGCGTACGCGCTGCTGGGCGACCCGCCGGGAGCGTCCTTCACCGGTCCGGGCGCGGAGCCGCCGGGTGGGCTGAACTCGCCGGTCTTCGTGGAGGCGGACCCACCGCCCGAACTGGTGGACGCGGTGTGTCGCCGGCTTGCCGCGCAGGTGGAGGCGGGTTCCCGGCTGGCCCTGGCGGATCTGTTGCCGCCGACGGGCGACCGGCTGTGGGAGTCCGATCCGGCGAATGGGCTGACCACCACGGTCGGCGACGCCGGTGGTCGGCCGGTGCCGCTGGGCTTCACCGACCTGACCCCTCACTGGCTGGTCAGCGGGCGGTCCGGGGCGGGCCGCTCGGCCTTCCTGACCACCGCGCTGCTCGGCCTGGCCGCCAGGTACGGCCCGGACGATCTGGCGTTGTACCTGGTGGATCTGGGCGACGGCGAGTCCTTCGTGGAGTTCCTGCAGACCGAGCGGGACCGGTCCTGGGTTCCGCAGGTCCGGGCCGCCGCGATCGCCGCCGACCGGGAGTACGTGCGGGACCTGCTGGACCAGTTGACGGCGGAGGTGCAGCGCCGCGCGGAGGCCGGTCGGCGGGCCGGCGGGCAGCGCTTCGCGGAACTGCGCCAGCACCAGCGGCTGCCCCGGGTCGTCTGCGTACTGGACAATCTGTCACTGGTCTTCGCGGAGCGGGACCGGCTGGCCGGCGAGGTGGCCGCCCAACTGGACGTGCTGGCGCGTACCGGCCGCGCCTACGGCGTGCACCTCGTGCTGGCCGGCGCGGGTGAGCTGGGGCTTGGCGGTCGCGCAGACGGTGGGCACCGCGACTCGGTGCTCGGGCAGTTTCCGATCCGGGTGGCGCTGCCGGGCGGCGGGCCGGTGCTGGAGCCGACGAACGATTCGGCCGCCGGCCTGCCGGTCGGCAGCGCGGTGGTGAACACCGCGGGTGGGCTCGGCGGTCCCCGGGGCGCGATCCGCGGTCACGAACGGCTGATCCGCCACCCGGACCCGCAGGACCATCCGGAGGTGGTGGAGCGGCTGCGGCACGAGTTGTGGGCGGCTCGGCCGGCCGGGTCACCGCCGCCGGTGGTCTTCGCCGGGTACGCACGGCCGCTGCTGGGCAACGATCCGCGGCACCGGGCGGCATTGGCCGGTCAGGCGCACGGCCCGGCTGCCCTGCTCGGCCGGGCGGTGAACGTGGCGCGCTCGACGGTGGCCGTACCGCTGGGGCCTTCGGCGGGGCGCAACCTGGCGGTGCTGGGATCCGGGCCGGCGGCCGGTGGGCTGTTGGCGACCGCGGCCCGAAGCACCGCCGACCATCATCCGCCGGGCACCGCCCGGTTCCTGGTCGCGGCCCCGGACCCGGGTGCCCGGCCGCTGGCCGAGGCGCTGACGGCCGAGTTGGCCGCACGGCATTCGGCCGCCACGGTCGACCTGCCGACGCTGCTGGCGGACACGGACGCGGACCTGCCGACCTATCTGGTGGTCTTCGGGCTGGACCGGCCGGGGCCTCGTGAGCTGCCGGTGGAGCGGTTGCGGTCGCTGCTGCGGGACGGGCCGCCGGCCGGCCGGCACCTGCTGGGCTGGTGGCGGGCGGTGCCACCGTTCGCCGCGCTCCTCGAGCCGGAGGGCGAGGTCGACAAGCTCGCCGCCGTGGCCGTGTTGGACGTTCCGGTCGCCCAGCTCGCTGCGGTCTTCGGCCGGCCGGTGGAGTGGCGGCCCCGGCCTGGCCGGGCGGTGCTCTGGGACGGTTCGGACGAGCGGGGCACGGTTCTCGTGCCGTTCGCCGACGAGGCCGGGTGATCCGGCGGTGCGCGCAGGGGGTGTGGGGATGGGTCCGGACGGAACCGCGACGGTGGTCGGGCCGGGCCGGCAGCGGACCGGCGAGCCGGAGGTCGACGCCGCGCCGGCGGTGACGGCCGGCCCGGAGCCCACGGCGACCGGCTGGTCGGAGTACCTGGCTGCGGCCCGCCAGCTCGACGGGGTACGCCGCGGCGCGGCGGCCGCCGCCGGCGAGCAGGCCCGGTCGGCGCAGGCGGCCCGAGAGGAGTTGACCATCGTCCGCACCGGGTTGGCGAGTCAGCACCAGCGGCTGCGCGAGCTGGGCGTACCGCCGATCTCGCTGCTGCCGTCGCCGCCGGAGCTGACCGAGGCGGCCCGGTCGATGGCCGGTGGCCCGGCGGCGGTGCTGGCGGCGCTGCGGGCCGCGCGGGGTCGGGCCGAGGCGGCGGACGCGGCGCTGGCCGCGCGCAGCCGGCTGCGCCCGGCGTCCTGGCCGGCGCGGGCCCGCAACCTGCTGGTGTACGGGCCCGTGGCGCTGCTGGTCCCGCTGATCCAGGTGATCGTGTACGCGGCGACGGGGTCGGGGCCCGCGAGCGTCGCGGCGTTGATTTGCGGGCTGCCGATGCCGGCGGTCGCCTTCGTGGCGGGTTGGGTGGGTGTCGGGCGGCTGTTCCACGCCCGCCCGGACGAGCGGCTGGACCGTACCGGGCGCTTCGGCGCGCTGGTCTGCCTGGTGCCGGCCGTGCTGGTCACCGCCGGTCTGCTGCTGGCCTTCCTGGCCGGCTGACCCGACACGTCGGCGGGGGAACGGGTACGTCCCCGGGGCCGTGAGACGACGACGGCCGGTCAACCCGGGAGCGGGTCGACCGGCCGGTGTGCGTCCGGAGTCAGCGGGGAATGATCAGCGCCATCGCCTCGGAGCGCGACTTGGCGTCGTGCTGGAGGATGCCGCGTACCGCCGAGGTGATCGTCTTGGCGCCCGACTTCTGGATGCCGCGCATGGCCATGCACATGTGCTCGCACTCCAGCACGACCACCACGCCGCTCGGTTCGAGCTTGTCCATCAGCAGGTCGGCGATCTGTGTGGTGAGCCGCTCCTGCACCTGTGGCCGGCGGGCGAAGACCTCGACCAGCCGGGCCAGCTTGGACAGGCCGGTGATCCGCCCGTCCGGGCCGGGGATGTAGCCGATGTGCGCGCTGCCGCGGAACGGAAGCAGGTGGTGCTCGCACAGGCTCATGACGTCGATGTCCCGGACCAGCACCAGCTCCTGGTGGTTGGCCTCGAAGGTGGTGCTGAGCACCTGCGCCGGGTCGACCCGCAGGCCGGCGAAGAGTTCAGCGTAGGCGCGGGCGACCCGGGCCGGGGTCTGCTGGAGCCCGTCGCGGTCCGGGTCCTCCCCGACCGCGATCAGGATCTCCCGCACCGCCTTCTCGATCCGGCCGAGGTCCATGGTGTCCTCGATCGGCCGTCCGCTGAGCTTGCCGCTGATCAGCCGGGCGGCGACGTAGTCGAGGCTGTCGTCGTCGGGCTCGGTGGCGGAAGCGGCCAGCCCCCGGTCCTGGGGGCTGGCCGCCGGGTCGGTGCTCAGTGCGTACCGTCCGAGTTGTTGGACGATGCGCCCCCGCCGACCGACGCCTGCGCGCCGTCGGCCTGGGCCTGCGCCTTGAGCGCGTCCTTCTCCGCCGGGGTGAGCACGGGCGGCTCGGTGGAGGGCTGCCGCTTGCCGAAGCCGTTGTACGGCGCCAGCGGCGGGCGCTTGACCACCCGGGAGCAGATCCGCGCCATGTCGGCGGTGGAGAGGGTCTCCTTCTCCATCAGCTCCAGCACGATGTTGTCCAGGACGTCCCGGTATTCCACCAGGATCTCCCAGGCCTCGTCGTGCGCCAGCTCGATGAGCGCCCGCATCTCGCCGTCGATCTCGGCCGCCACCACATCGGAGTAGTCCCGCTCGTGGCCCATGTTGCGGCCCAGGAACGGTTCGTCACCGCTGGTGCCGTACTTGATCGCACCGAGCTTGGAGCTCATGCCGTACTGCGTGATCATCGCGCGCGCCAGCTGGGTGGCCTTCTCGATGTCGTTGCCCGCGCCGGTGGTCGGCTCGTGGAAGACCAGCTCCTCGGCGGCCCGGCCACCCAGCGCGTACGCCAGGGTGTCGATCATCTCGGCGCGGGTCTGGGTGTACTTGTCCTCGGTCGGCAGCACCAGGGTGTGGCCCAGCGAGCGGCCACGGGACAGGATCGTCACCTTGTGCACCGGCGCGGCGTGCGGCAGCGCCCAGGCGACCAGCGCGTGCCCACCCTCGTGGTACGCGGTGATCTTCTTTTCCTGGTCGCTCATCACCCGGGTCCGCCGCTGCGGACCGGCGACCACCCGGTCGATCGACTCTTCGAGCGAGTCGTTGCTGATCGCCCGCTGTTCCTTGCGGGCGGTGAGCAGGGCCGACTCGTTGATCACGTTCGCCAGGTCGGCGCCGCTGAAGCCAGGGGTACGCCGGGCCACGGCGTCGAGGTCGACGTCGGGGGTGAACGGCTTGCCCTTGGCGTGCACCCGCAGGATGGCCTTGCGGCCCTCCATGTCGGGGGCGTCCACCGGGATCTGCCGGTCGAACCGGCCCGGGCGCAGCAGCGCGGGGTCGAGGATGTCCGGCCGGTTGGTGGCCGCGATCAGGATCACGCCGCCCTTGGTGTCGAAGCCGTCCATCTCGACGAGCAGCTGGTTGAGCGTCTGCTCGCGCTCGTCGTGACCGCCACCCATGCCGGCGCCACGGTGCCGGCCGACGGCGTCGATCTCGTCGACGAAGACGATCGCCGGGGCGTTCGTCTTGGCCTGCTCGAAGAGGTCACGGACCCGGCTGGCGCCGACACCGACGAACATCTCCACAAAGTCGGAGCCGGAGATCGAGTAGAACGGCACTCCGGCCTCGCCGGCGACCGCGCGCGCCAGCAGGGTCTTGCCGGTGCCGGGCGGGCCGAACAGCAGCACGCCCTTCGGGATCTTGGCGCCCAGGGCCTGGTACTTCGCCGGGTTCTGCAGGAAGTCCTTGATTTCGTACAGCTCCTCGACGGCCTCCTCGGCACCCGCGACGTCCGCGAAGGTCGTCTTCGGAGTGTCCTTGGTGATCATCTTCGCCTTGGACTTGCCGAAGTTGAGCACCCGGGAGCCGCCGCCCTGCATCTGCGACATGAAGAACAGCAGCAGGAGCACGAGCAGCGCGATCGGCAGCAGGTTGACCAGCAGGCTCACCCAGATGCTGTCCGACGAGACCTTGGCGTCGGCCGGGCCGGTGACCCGGTTGTTCGCCTTGGCGTCCAGCACCTCGTTCCAGACCTGGTCCCCAACCTGGTACGGGAACTGAGCCTCGATCTTGTTGGTGGTGGTCTCGCCGAACTTCGTCTTCTGGGCCAGGTCCAGCTGGAGCGTCTGCTCCTTGTCCTGGAAGACGACCTTATTGATCTTGGCGGTGTGGAGCTGGTCGAGCGCAACGGAAGTGTCCACGCGGTGGTAGCTGGGACCAGCGGTGAACAGCTGACTGAGCACAACGGCGCCGAGGATGACCAGGATGATCCAGACCACCGGTCGGCGGAAGAAACGCGTACGTTCCATACTGTTGTCGAGCGCCGAGGCGCCCGCATCCTCCTGATCGACGTCCTGACCGTCTGATGGTGTCGCCGCGTGAGCGGCGGCCGGAGCCGCCATGCGGGCCGGCCTCGACCCCGGGGCGCGAAATCTGCCGCGCCGCGGTCATTCGACGGTACACCGTGTACGCGAGGAGTGAGCTTGCGAGCCCCGCACTGGGCGCAGCGTCGACATCGACGGCGCGCACCGTGGGCGGGCCCCGCCAACTCCACGCCGACGCGTACGGCGGGACCGGGCTGGGACCGGCGTGGCGGGGAGTCCGGCCCGGCCACCCGAACGCCGGTCGAGCGGTCGAGGGGGTCGGGCGCGAAGGTGCCTCCGCGCCACCGGACTCCACGGTAACCGGAACAGCTGAGAGCCCGCTGAACGTCCGCTCGATGGACGCCGATGCGATTCGCCCTCGGATCGCCCGTGGCGCCCGACTGGCGGCCCGGGCCGGGTCAGGACCGGGCGTAGACCTCGGGCTTGAGCACCCCGACGTAGGGAACCTCGCGGTAGCGCTCACCGAAGTCCAGGCCGTAGCCGACCACGAACTCGGTGGGGATGTCGAAGCCCACGTACTTCACCGGCACCGGCACCTTGACCGCGTCCGGCTTGCGGAACAGCGCGACCACCTCGACGCTCGCCGCGGAGCGGGACTCCAGGTAGCGCAGCAGCCAGGAGAGCGTGAGGCCGGAGTCGACGATGTCCTCGACGACCACCACGTGCCGGCCGGCGATGTCCCGGTCCAGGTCCTTGAGGATGCGGACCACGCCGGAGGAGGTAGTGCCCTGGCCATAGGAGGAGATGGCCATGAAGTCCAGTTCGGCCGGGGGGCCGCTGCGGCCCAGCGCCCGGGCGAAGTCGGCCATGAACATCACCGCGCCCTTGAGCACGCAGACCAGCAGGAGCCCATCGGTCACGTGGGCGTAGTCGGCGGAGACCTGCTTCGCCAGCTCCGCCGTCTTCTCGCGAATCTGGGTCTCGGAGATGATCACGTGGTCGATGTCGGCGTCGTACCAGGAGCCGTCAGCCATGCTCCTAGCCTGCCGTACGCCGGATGCCCTCCGTCGGCGGGGCCGCCCCTTTTGGAGCGGTCCCGCCTGGGATTTTCGCCGCAAAGGCCATCAAATACATCAGCAGGTACGGGATCGCCAGCGGCGGCCACCGTCGCTGGGCTTCCAGTCGGCCGAGTCGCGGCTGTCCGCGGTGAGGCCGGCCGCCGAGGCGGCGACGAGAAGGAGGAGGAACAGAAGGAACAACAGGGACTCCATGGCGGCGCTCGCTTTCGCATGATTGCTGTCGGTTTCGCCGCCGGTGCGCACCGGACTGAACCCAGTCTGCGACCATCCCGCGCGGCCATCCAGTGGCAGGAATGCCACTGGACCTCGATTTCCTGCCATCGATGGGGTTACCCTGGTCACATGCTGCGCTCGGTCGCCGTACTCGCGCTCGACCAGGTCGCCGCCTTCGAGCTCGGCGTGCTCGCCGAGGTCTTCGGCACCGACCGGACCGCCGACGGCTTTCCCGGTTACCGCTTCCACGTGTGCAGCCCGGACGGCGCCCCCGTGCGTACCGCCTCCGGCTTCCACTTGACCCCGCACGCCGACCTGGGCCCGCTGGCCGACGCCGACCTGGTGGCCGTGCCCGCGCACAACCAGGGCACCGAGGTCCCCGAGGCGGTGCTCGACGCGCTGCGCAGCGCCGACGAGCGCGGCGCGCACCTGCTCAGCGTCTGCTCCGGCGCCTTCGTGCTCGGGGCGGCCGGGCTGCTCGACGACCGGGAGTGCACCACCCACTGGCGGTACGTCGACGAGCTGCAACGCCTGCACCCGCGCGCCCGGGTGCGCTGCAACTCGCTCTACGTCCACGACGGTCGGCTGCTCACCAGCGCCGGCACGGCCGCGGGCATCGACGCCTGCCTGCACCTGGTACGCCAGGAGCACGGCTCGGCCGTCGCCACCCGGCTGGCCCGGCGGATGGTGGTCCCACCGCACCGTGACGGCGGCCAGGCCCAGTTCATCGAGGCGCCCATCCCCAGGGCGCCCGACGCGCCCACCCTCGAGCCGGTGCTGGAGTGGCTGATGGGGCACCTGGACCGGTCGATCACCGTGGAGGAGCTGGCCGCCCGGGTCGGCATGGCGCCGCGTACGTTCGCCCGCCGGTTCCGTGCCGAGACGGGCACCACCCCGCACGACTGGCTCACCAACCAGCGGGTGCTGCTGGCCCGGCGGCTGCTGGAGGAGACCCCGTTGAGCGTGGAGGCGGTCGCCGACCGGGCGGGCTTCGGCGACGCCGCCGCGCTGCGACACCACTTCAGCCGTCGGGTCGGCGCCACCCCGCACAGCTACCGCAGCACCTTCCGAGACCGCGCGCACAGCGGCTGAGCCGCCGGGGCGACGACTCAGAAGCCGCCCACTCCGCCGTCCACCCGGGACTCCGACCCGGCCACGTACCCGCCCTCGGGTCGGCGCCAGATCGCCTGGCCGTACCCGAAGACCGCCGGCTCCGGGGCGACGGTGACCTGGTGCCCCCGGGCCCGCAACTCGGCGACCGCCGCCCGGCCCTCTTCGCTGGCGACCAGTGTCGGCTCGACCAGCAGGGTCCGGCCGGCATGCCAGTACCAGCGTGGGGCGTCCAGGGCCGCCTGCGGGTCCAGCCCGGCGTCGACGGTGGCCGCCATGAGCTGGACGTGTCCCTGCGGCTGCATGTGCCCACCCATCACCCCGAACGGGCCCGTCGGCTCGCCGCCCCGGGTGAGGAAGCCCGGAATGATGGTGTGGAACGGCCGCCGGCGCGGCCCGACCACGTTCGGGTGCGCCGGGTCCAGCCGGAAGCCCAGCCCGCGGTTCTGCAGCGCGAAGCCGTGGCCGGGAAGCACCACGTGCGAGCCGAAGGCCAGGTAGGTGGACTGGATCAGGCTGACCATCATGCCGTCGGCGTCGGCGGCACACAGGTAGACCGTGCCGCCGCGCTCCGGGTCGCCGCTGCTCGGCCCGCCGGCCCGGTCGGTGATCAGGGCCCGCCGGGACGCCAGCCGGTCCGGGGCGAGCAGCGCGGCGGTCGGATCCGGGACCATCTCCGGATCCGCCACCCGGGCGTGCGCGTCCGCGAAGCCCAGCTTGACCGCCTCGATCCGCCGGTGCAGCCGGTCGGCCAGCGGACCGCTGGCCGGCAGCCCGTCCAGGATGCCCAGGGCGACCAGCGCCGCGACGCCCTGACCGTTCGGCGGCAGCTCCCACACCTCGTGGTCGCGGTAGCCGACCGACACCGGCGTCACCCAGGTCGAGGCGTGCGCGGCCAGGTCGTCGCCGGTGAGCAGGCCGCCCGTCCGGGCGGAGTGCTCGTGCAGCGCCGCCGCGATCCGCCCCCGGTAGAAGTCCTCGGCGCCGGTGGCCGCGATGCGCCGCAGCGTGCCGGCCGCGTCCGGGTTGCGCCACCGCTCACCGGGGCGGGGCGCCCGACCGCCGAGCGTGAAGACCCGATCGAACTCGGCGTACTCCGGCCCGTCGAGGCCGGCATGCCCGGCGACGGCGCGGGCCCAGGCGGCGGCCGTGCCGGTGGAGACCGGATGCCCGTGCTCGGCATAGCCGATCGCGTCGGCGAACAGCTCGGCGAAGGGCAGCCGGCCGAACCGGTCGTGCAGGTCCCGCCAACCGGCCGGCACCCCCGGCACGGTGACCGGCAGCCAGCCGCGCGCGGGCAGCGCCGGCCCCCGGGACTGGTCGCCGCCGAGCGCGTCGGCCGGGTCGGCACCCCGGCCGCCGGTGGCCGCCAGCACCGTCTCCCGGGTCAGCCCGGCAGGCGAGCGCCCGGAGGCGTTCAGCCCGTGCAGACGGTCACCGTCCCAGACGATCGCGAACAGGTCGCCGCCGATGTCGTTGGACGGCGGCTGCACCACGGTCAGGGTGATCGCCGTGGCCAGCGCGGCGTCGACGGCGGTGCCGCCGCGCCGCAGCACGGCCAGACCGGCCGCCGCGGCCAGCGGGTGGCTGGTCGCCACCGCGCCGTTCGGGGCGAAGAGCGGCTGTCGGGGGTACGCCATCCGCCATGTCTACCGCCTACCGGCGGCTTCCGCGCACCCGGCCACCACCCGGCGACGCGACCGCTGCCCTCTGCCTCCTCCACGGCCGCTGGGCCCTCCCGCCCGCTTGTGCCAGGTACGAGGGCGGGGGCGGCTGCACCGCGGCCAAGTGCCACCACCTCAGCTCGCCTTTGCTCTGCTTCAACCCGCGCAACAGCGCGGACCCGCCAGTGTCGCGCCGGTTGAAGCAGAGCAAAGGACGCGCAAGCGGGGGTTGCCCGCCGCGACGGCGCCCTCGGGGATCACGGCCGTCGCGGCGACGCCTGCCATGGCGGAGCGCCCGCCGTCGCGGCAACGCCTGCCATGGTGGAGAGCCCGCCGTCGCGGCGACGCGTGCAGGGCCGGTCAGCGGCGGTCGACCGGAGGGACCGGAGCGGCGCCGAGGTCGGCGGGAAGCAGCCGGTCCGTGCGCCGGAGCACCTGGCGACCGCCGGGTAGGTGCGCCGAGCCCTGCCCGTGCCAGTCTGTGACCAGGGCGTCCAGGGCGGTGACGTGCCGGTGCGACAGGGCGGCGGGCGGGGCGCCCAGCTCGCGGGCCCAGGCGTGCAGCACCCGGCCGCGCACCGCGGGTGACAGCCCGGCAAGCTCCGGCACCGACAACCCACCGGCCGGATGGCGGGCGGCGGCCAGGGCCGCGGCGGCCAGGTCGTCGAGCGCGGCGTTGTCGGCCGCCACCAGCCGGGCGGTACGCGCCAGGTTGTCCAGCACCGCCGGCCCGAGCGCCCGCACCAGCGCCGGCAGCACGTCGGCCCGGACGCGGGAGCGGGCGTACGACGGATCGCGGTTGTGGGGGTCCTCCCACGGGCGCAGCCCGAGCACCGTGCAGGCGGCCCGGGTCTGCTCCCGGCTGACCTCGAGCAGCGGGCGCAGCAACGGCACTCCGGACAGGTCCCGTCGAGCCGGCATCCCGGCCAGTCCACGCGGGCCGGCCCCCCGGGCGAGCGCCAGCAGCACCGTCTCCGCCTGGTCGTCCCGGGTGTGCCCGGTGAGCACCGCCACCGCCCCGTGGCGCCGGGCCACCTCGGCCAAGGCCTGGTAGCGGGCCTCCCGGGCCGCCGCCTCCGGCCCGCCCGGCCGACCGGCCACCTCGACCCGGACCGCCTCCACCGGCGCGAGACCGGCGGCGCGGGCCCACTCCGCCACTGCTTCGGCCCGCTCCGCCGAGCCGACCTGCAGCCCGTGGTCGACGGTCACCAGGCCGGCGGCACGGCCCGACCGGGGTGCCACGAAGGCGGCGGCCGCAGCCAGGGCCAGCGAGTCCGCACCGCCGGAGCAGGCGACCAGGACCGGCCCGCCCGACGGCAGGCCGGCCAGCGCGCGGCGGACCGCCACCCGGATCGCGGCCACCGGCGGGGCGAGCGCGGCCACCGACGGACGGGTCAGCCGGCGGCCGGGAAGGTGCCGGCCGGCCCGTGCACCCGGGCCACCCAGGCGTCCGGATCGCCCAGCTCGGTCAGTCGGGGCAGCGTGAGCGGCGAGTTGAAAATCGAGTTGAAGCCCTCCATGCCGACCCGCTCGACGACGCCGTGCACGAACTTGCGTCCCTCCGCGTACTGGCGCATCTTGACGTCCACGCCGAGCAGCCGACGGATCGCCTTCTCCAACGGGTTGCCGGCCTCGCGCCGCCGGTTGAACGACGCCCGGATCCGCTCGACGCTCGGGATCACCTGTGGGCCGACGCCGTCCATGACGAACTCAGCGTGCCCCTCGAGCAGGGTCATCAGCGCGGTGAGTCGGTCCAGCACGGCCCGCTGCGCCGGGGTCTGCACGATGTCCAGGACGCTGGTGCGGCTCTCCGGGTCGCGGACCGCCTCGGAGAGGGTCGCCACCCCGCGCCGCACCCGCTCCAGCAGGTGCTCGCCGCCGCTGGAGGAGGCGTCCACGAATGCCTGCACCTCGCCGAGGAAGTAGGCCCGCATCCACGGCACCGCGGTGAACTGGGTGCGGTGGGTGACCTCGTGCAGGCAGACCCAGAGCCGGAAGTCCCGCGGGTCGGCGCCGAGCTTGCGCTCCACCTCGACGATGTTCGGGGCGACCAGCAGCAGCTGACCCGGGTCGCCGGAGAAGACCTCGTACTGGCCGAGCACCCGGCCGGAGAGGTAGGCCAGCACGGTGCCCGCCTGCACGCCGGTCAGTCGCGAACCGATCGCCTCGGTGAGCGGACCGGGCCGCTTGTCCCCGGAGAGCCGGCTCACCAGCGGGCTGATCACCTCGCGCAACCCGGCGATGTTGGCGGCGGCCCAGTCCCGGCGATCGACCACCCGCACCGGCGGGTGCGCCACCTGGGCGCGCAGACCGGTGTAGTCGGCGACGTGCCCCGCCGCCTCGTCGGTCAGCCGGCGCAGGTCGCCGACCACGTCGGTGGCCTCGGTGTAGGACACCCGGGGGCCCGACTTGCTCAGCGCCCCCGCGGTCGCGGCGGCCAGATCCCAGTCCACGAACTGCGCCATGCACCCACCGTACCCGCGCCGGAACACCCCGGCCCGGGCTCGCGACGTCGATCGATGCCGGTACCGGCCGTCGGACCGCCACCGGGCGACGGGGCGGGCCCTAGCGGCAGCCGCAGGCGGCGAGCGCGGCGGTGATCCGGTCCAACGCGGGCTGGGCGGTGTCGGTGCCGCCGGGAACCCGGTCGGTGAGCACCGCGAAGGTGAGCAGCCGGCCGTCGGCGGTGGTGACCAGGCCGGCGATGGCGTGCACGCCGGTCAGCGTGCCGGTCTTGGCCCGGACCGTGCCCGCCCCGGCGGCGGTGCCGGCCTCGCGCTGGTACCGCTCGCCCAGGGTGCCGGACCAGCCGCCGACCGGCAGGCCGCCGAAGACGCCGGCCAGCTCCGGGTGGTCACCGCCGCCGGCTACCCGGATCAGGTCGGTCAGGAGCGACGGGCTGATCCGGTTACGGCGGGACAGGCCGCTGCCGTCGGAGAGGCTGATCTCGTCGGCCGGCAGGCCCAGCTCGCTCACCACCGCGTCCATCGCGGCCGCCGCCCCGTCGAACGAGGCCGGCTGGTTGCGGGCCAGCGCCACCTGGCGGGCCAGCGCCTCGGCGAGGAGGTTGTCACTTTCACTGATCATGATGTCGACCAGCCGGATCAGCGGCGGGGACTGCACGGTGCCCAGCTCGGTGCCGGGCGCCGGGGTTCCGCCGGTGCCGGCGGCCGGGGCGGCGCCCCGCTTGACCGTGTCGGTCGGCACGCCGAGCAGCCGGGCGAAGGCGCGGCCGGCGGCCAGGTCCGGCTCGCTGACCCGCTCGGCCCCCCCGCTGTCAGCGTCCGGGTCCCGGCGGGCGCCGTCGGTCATCAGCGCGGTCACCGCGCCGCCGTACCCGCCGGTGGGGATGTCGGCGTCCCAGCCCGGCCCGTAGACCGGGCCGGAGTAGACCGAGCCGTCCACGGTGACCCGCGTCGGGGCCGCGCCGCCGAGCGCGGCTCGCACCTGCGTGGCCAGGTCGTCAAGGCGGGCCGCGCCGGGGTAGTAGCCCTTCTTGCCCACGGCCAGCGTCGGGTCGCCGCCACCGACGATCACCACCTCACCGGGCGTCGCGCCGGCCACCGCCCGGGTGGGGATCCGGTACCCGGGGCCGCGCGCGGCGAGCACCGTCACCGCGGTCGCCAGCTTGGTCACCGAGGCAGGCACCGTGCCCTCGTCCGCCCCCTTGGTGAAGAGCGACTGGCCGGTGGTCACGTCGGCCACCGAGACGTTCACCCGGTCACCGAGGGCGGCCGCCCGGACCAGCGGGTCCAGCGCGGCGCGTACCCCGTCGGGGGTGGGCAGCGCGGCGTTCGGGTCCGGGCCGGCCAGCACGTCCGACGGGGCGGGCTCCTGGCTCGACCCGCCGGCGGCGGCCGAGGGCGCGCTGTCGTCGCCCAGCCAGCCGGCGACCGGCCCGGGTCGGGTCACCACGACCCCTACGCCGGCGAGCACCAGCAGCAGCACCAGCGTCAGCAGCACCGGCAGCCGCCGCCGTCGCTGCACGGCCGGTGGCGGGGCCGCGCCGCTGGGCGCGGGCAGCGCCGAGATCGGCGGGCCCACGGGTGGTGCGCCGGTCGGGATCCGGACGGTCGGTCGGGATCCGGACGGCGGGCCCAGCGGGGCCGGACCGGTCGGGATCGAGACGCCCGGGCCGGGTGGGACGCTTGCCGGGCGGTTGCCGCCGAGGACCGGGAAGCGACCCGTGTTCGTGCCGGCGGGAGCCGAACCGATCGTCGGTCGCCACGGCGGCGGCGCGGGACGCTCGGGTACCGTCTCCGGCACCGGGGCCGCTCCGTTCGGCGGCTCGGGGGTACGGGGGAACTGGGCTTCCGGCACCGGAACCCGCCCGGTGGCACCGCCGGACCCGGATCGTCCGGTAGCACGTCCGACGACCCCGTCCGGGCGGTAGTGTGAATCTTCCCTCCCCACGACCCCCTCCTTCCCCCGCGAAAATCGGCCTGGGTGACACTACTTCGGTCCGAAGACTATGCGGCGGCCGGAGCCGGCGGGTGGGCATTCACCTGTCCGGGAGGCGCCGGTGGTTCCGTTAGCCAGCGTGGGCAGACGAGGGAGCGTGCAGATGGATTTCGACGTGACGGTTGAGATCCCCAAGGGTCACCGGAACAAGTACGAGGTGGACCACGCGACCGGCCGGATCCGGCTGGACCGCACCCTCTTCACGTCCACCCAGTACCCGGCCGACTACGGGTTCATCGAGGGCACCCTCGGTGAGGACGGCGACCCGCTGGACGCGCTCGTGCTGGTGCCCGAGCCGACCTTCCCGGGCTGCCTGATCCGCTGCCGCACCATCGGCATGTTCCGGATGACCGACGAGAAGGGCGGGGACGACAAGGTCCTCTGCGTGCCCTACGAGGACCCCCGCCAGGAGCACCTGCGCGACATCCACCACCTCGGCGAGTTCGACCGGCTGGAGATCCAGCACTTCTTCGAGGTGTACAAGGACCTGGAGCCCGGCAAGTCGGTGGAGGGCGCGACCTGGGTCGGCCGCACCGAGGCCGAGGCGGAGATCCGGGCCTCGTACCAGCGGGCGAAGGACGCCGAGGCGCACGGCGACGCCGCGCACTGACAGCATCGACGTGACGGGCCCGGGGGCCGCTCAGACGAGCAGCCCTCGGGCCCGGTCGTACAGGTCGAGCACCGCGCAGGCGACCGGCACCACGGCCACCACCAGCGCCGTGTCGGTCAGGTCCGCGATCCGGCCCAGGTACGGCGAGACCGGCCTGCGGGCGTACCCGGTGCCGGCTGTGACGGCCACCAGAGCGAGCGCCGCCCCGCCGAGCACGAGAGCGAGCCGGCCGGCCCCCTCGGCGCGGTCGACCAGCACCGCGCCGAGCACCGCGTACCCGGCCAGCCCGGCGAGCACGGCCGGCACCCGGTGCCGCAACGCCACGAACAGGCGTGACCGCAGCAGCAGCACGGCCGACGCCACCGCCACCAGCACCACGCCGGCCGTCCCACCGGCCACCCCGAGCACCACCGCCGCGGCCACCGTCAGCACCGCGTGCCCGAGCAGCAGCCCGGTGAGCACCTCCTCGGTGCGGGCCACCGCCGCGTAGACCCGACTGCGGTCCGGAAGGTCCCGACCCCGCTCCGGCTGCCCGTCCGGAGCGGCGGCCGGCAGAGTGACCGGCGGCAGCGGCAGCTTGCCCAGCCGGATGGCCAGCAGCGGGATCGCCCCCACGGCGAAGACCAGCGCGCAGAGCAGCACCGCCGCGGTGCCGGCCGGGGTGAGCAGCAGCCCCCCGAGCGCCGCCGCGGCCCCGGTCAGCCCGATCGTCGCACCGGCCACGAAGACCCGCAGCCGGCTGGCGACGCCGAGCAGCGCGAGCAGTGACACCAGCAGCAGCGACATCGACCCGGCCAGCAGTTCGGGCGCGCCGACGAAACGCGGCGGCCCGAACGGCGAGCGGGTCGCCGGGAGTTGGTCCGGGCCACCGGCGCCCCGGGTGCGGCTGCTGCCGCCGGTGCTGCCGTACGCCGAACTGGACCTCGCCGCGACGACCGGGCTGCGCCTGCCGATCGGGATCGCCGAGGCGGACCTGCGCCCGGTGGTGCTCGACTTCGCCACCGAGCCGCACTTCCTGGTCTTCGGCGACGCGGAGTGCGGCAAGTCCGCGTTCCTGCGGGCGCTGGCCACCTCGATCATCACCCGGTTCACCCCGGAGCAGGCCCGGGTGATCCTGGTGGACTACCGGCGCAGCCTGTTGGGCACGATCGAGACGCCGCACCTGATCGGCTACGGCACCGCCGCCGCGCACACCGCCGACCTGGTCGAGTCGGCGGCCGGTTACCTGGAACGCCGGGCTCCCGGCCCGGAGGTGACCCCGCAGCAGCTGCGCGACCGGTCCTGGTGGTCCGGCCCGGAGCTGTTCGTGCTGGTCGACGACTACGACCTGGTCTCGGCCGGTCCGGCGAACCCGCTGCGGGCCCTGGAGGACCATCTGCCGCACGCCCGTGACGTGGGGCTGCACCTGGTGCTGGCCCGCCGCTCCGGCGGCGCGGGCCGGTCCCAGTATGAGCCCGTCGTGCAGCGGTTGCGCGAACTGTCCACCGCCGGGCTGGTGATGGCGGGCAGCCCCGAGGAGGGCGCGCTGGTGGGCCCCGTCCGGCCCGGTCCGCTGCCGCCGGGGCGTGGTCGCCTGGTCACCCGCCGGGAGGGCGTACGCCTGGTCCAGCTCGCCCACCTGCCGCCACCGTGAAGCGTCTGCCCGGTTCTCCCCGTGACACCCGGGGAAACCGGTAATCTCCGATCGTCATGGTTCCGTCGGGATGAATGGCTGAGTATGTGACTGGGGTTCGGCACAGCGGTCCGGCAGCGACCCGGCGGGTGACCGCGCGGACGCTGCTCGGGGTGGTGACGGCCGTGCTGGCCGTCGCCGGTCCGGCCGCACCGGCCGGTGCCGCGCCCGCCGGCGGTCAGCTCGGCGGCGCGCCGGTGGCGTTCGCGCCCGGTGACTCCGTAAGCCGCACCGATCAGGTGCGCGACGAGCAGTGGCAGCTCGACGAGTTGCGGGCCGAGACGGCCTGGCGCACCTCGACGGGGCGGGGAGTCACCGTCGCGGTGATCGATTCCGGAGTGGACGCCAGCCATCCCGACCTGACCGGCCAGGTGCTGCCCGGCATCGACCTGGTCTCCCCGGGCGGCGGCGAGCAAGCCGACCCTGTGGGACACGGCACCACGGTCGCCGGCCTGATCGCCGGCCGTAGCGACGACAAGCGCGGCGTGGTCGGGCTGGCGCCGGACGCGCGGATCCTCCCGGTGCGGGTGCTGGACGACGAGAACCGCTACGACGACGCGATGATCGTGGCCAAGGGAGTGCGCTGGGCCGTCGACAACGGCGCCCGGGTGATCAACCTGTCCCTCGGCGGCAGTGGTGACAGCCCGGCCCTGGCCGCGGCGCTGGACTACGCGTTCGCCCGGGACGTGGTGGTGGTCGCGTGCACCGGCAACCTGGCCACCTCCACCAGCAGCAAGGTCTGGTACCCGGCTCGGGAGCCGGGGGTGATCGCGGTCTCCGGTCTGGAACGCAGCAGCGACAACCTCTGGTCCGGGTCGATCACCGGCCGGGCCACGGTGCTCGCCGCCCCGGCGACCGGGCTGGTCGGCGCCCGTCCACCCGGCGGTTACTGGCGGGTGCAGGGCACCAGCTTCGCCGCGCCGCTGGTCGCCGCGACGGCCGCGCTGGTCCGGTCCCGCTACCCGCGGATGCCCGCCGGTGAGGTGGTCAACCGGCTGCTGGCCACCGCGCGGGACCTCGGCCCGACCGGCCGGGACGATCGCTTCGGGTACGGCCTGGTGGACCCGGTGGCCGCCCTGACCGCGCAGGTGCCCCCGGTGACCGCCAACCCGCTGGACGACCGCACCTCGCCCGGCGTGGCGGGTTTCGGTGCGGCACCCGGAGCGGACGACGACGCGGTGACCGGCGCCGGCGGAGACCCGCTCGGTCTCACCGCCCCACGGAAGCAGAGCCCGTGGACGGCACGGGCCGCGGGTGGCCCGGACGGCTCGGCGCCGGAGCGGCTCTGGACCGGCGCCGCGCTCTTCGTCGCCCTGGTCACCGGGGCGGCGCTGATGATCCGCCGGTTCCGTCAGCGCGCCCGCTGACCTCGGCCCGATCCCGGATGCCTGACCGTCGCGCGGCCTGGGTAGAACCGAGCGCATGAACAGCTCCGGCCCGAGCACCCTGGTTCCCGTCTCCCGCGCGTCCTGGCGGCGGCGCCGCCTGGACCCGGAGCATTCGCTGGGTCTGCGGCTGACCCTGGCGGCGACGGCGGCGTTCCTGGTGCTGGTGCCGTTCGCGCTGCTCGCCCTGCTGGTGCTGGGGGCGTGGCCACCGCTGCACCGGCTGGACGCGACGGTCACCGAAGCGCTGCACGGCTACGCGCTCGACCACCCGGCGTGGGTCGCGCTGATGCGGGTGTGGACGGAGGTGTTCGCGCCGATGCCGCTGCGCGGCGCCGCGCTCCTGGTGGTGATCTGGCTGCTGCGCCGGGGAGCACGCCGGCTGGCCCTCTGGGTGACCACCACCATGGCGGTGGGTGGGCTGCTCGGTCCGCTGCTCAAGCTGCTCGTCGGCCGCGACCGGCCGGATCTGCTCGACCCGGTGGCCCGGGCCGCCGGCTACTCCTTCCCGTCCGGGCACGCCCTGAACGCCACCCTGGCCGCCGGGGTGCTGCTGCTGGTCTTCCTGCCGTACAGCCGGCCCGGGCCGCGTCGGGTGGCACTCTGGGTGGCCGCGGTGCTGGTGGCCGTGCTGACCGGGGTGAGCCGGGTGGCGCTGGGCGTGCACTACACCAGCGACGTGCTCGGCGGCTGGCTGCTCGGCATCGCGGTGGTGGCGGCCACCGCCGCGGCGTTCACCAGTTGGCGGGCGCACGCCGGGCTGCGCCCGGTCCGGCCGACCCGCGAGGGCGTCGCTCCCGAGGTCGACGAGCATCCGGGCGCGGCCTGAGGCGTGGCGAACGCGGCGGACGGGTACTGGCCCGCCCATGTCCGAGACCGTGGTCCAGATAGTCCGGCGGGTGCTGCTGCCGGTAACCCTCCTGCTCGGCGTCATGGTGCTGCTCGGCGTGCTGGTCACCCGGGTCCTCGACCGGACGTGGCCGTTCACAGTGGAGGACGGAATCAACCGCGAGCTGGCGGCCGGCCGCACCGGCGGCTGGAACGACGTGTCGCTGGTGTTCAGCACCCTGGCCAGCACCCAGCTGATCGTGGTGGTCACCGTGCTGGTGGCGTTGGCGCTGCGGCTCTGGCTGCACCGCTGGCGGGAGCCGCTGTTCCTGTGCGCGGCCGTCACCGCGCAGGCGCTGGTGTTCCTGCTGACCACGATGGCGATCGACCGGCAGCGGCCGGCCGTGGAACACATGGACGTCTCGCCGCCCACGTCCAGCTTCCCGTCGGGGCACACCTCGGCGGCGGTGGCGCTCTACGTGGGCATCGCCGTGCTGCTGGCCCTGCGGTCGCGCCGCACCGGGGCGAAGGTGGCCTGGTGGACGCTGCTGCTGGTGGTGCCGCTGGGCGTGGCGCTGACCCGGATGTACCGAGGCATGCACCACCCGAGCGACGTGGTGGCGTCCTTCCTCAACGGCGGCACCTGCGTGGCCATCATGGCGCGGTCGGTGCTGGACCGCGGCGTGCGGTGGGGGCGGGCGAAGCTGCCCACCGTCCGCCGGCCCGCCGACGGGCCCACCGCCGCGACCGCCCGCTGAGGCCGACCAGCCTCAGGTGCACTCGCCGGTGCCGACGCCACGGGTGCGCTCGGCACCGGCCAGCGCCACCGGGCGGGCCTCGGCCGCGGTCACCGCGAAGCCGGTGTTGGGGTCGTCGGCCGCCGCCGCGAAGATGACGCCGAGCACCAGCCCGTTGGCGGAGACCAGTGGGCCGCCGGAATTGCCGCTGCGGACCAGCGCCCGGATCGTGTAGATCTCCCGGGTCACGTCGCCGGAGGAGTAGATGTCCGGCCCGGTGATCCGGTCGACGTCGCGGACCCGCGCCGACTGGGCGTTGTACGGGCCGTCCAGCGGGAAGCCGAGCACGATGGCGTCCGAGCCGCTGCCCGCCTTGCCGGCCGCGAACCGCATCGACGGGCCGGGCAGCCCGGGCACATGCAGCACGGCGAGGTCCCGGTCCGGGTCGTAGACCACCACCTCGCCGTCGTACCGGTCGCCGGCCAGCTCCACCGAGACCGAGCGGGTGCCGGCGACCACGTGCGCGTTGGTCATCACCCGGTCGTCGGCGTAGACGAAGCCGGAGCCCTCGATCCGGCGAGAGCAGCTGGGCGCCGAGCCGAGCACCTTGACCACCGACCGCTGGCCGTTGACCACCACCTGGGAACCGGCCAGCGCCGGGTCCGGCGCCTCGACCTGCCGGGCCCGGGTGGGCGCCAGGTCGCCGAAGACGTCCGGGAAGCCGTTGGTGTCGACGGTGTCGCGCAGGGCCGTGGAGAGCTGCTGGGCCTGGTCCGGCAGGACCCGGTCGACGACCGTGATCAGCGCGCTGTTGCGTACCGAGGCGGCCAGCCAGGGCAGTGAGGACGAGCCGAGCGGCACCGCGACCAGCCACGCGACCAGGAGCACGGCGAAGAGCGACACGAACGCGCCGCCGACGTCGTCGACCCGCTTGCCCACGTCGCTGGTGATCGTCTTGCGCAGGTGCGAGCCGAGCCAGCCGGCGAACGCCTGACCGACCACGGCCAGCCCGAAGACCGCCACCAGCGAGATCAACACCCGGGTGCCGCTGTCCACGAACTGGCGGGCCAGCAGCGGCCCGAGCTGGAGGCCCAGCAGCGCGCCCAGGAAGAAGCCCGAGAACGACAGGATTCCGATGACGAAGCCCTGACGGTATCCGCTGATCGCGAACACGAGCATGAGCAGCAGCAGGACGAGATCCACGGCGGACACGGGTCAAGCGTACGGGCAGGGCGCCCGCGTAATGACCATCGCTTGCGGAAGGTGACCGTCAGGTCAGCGCACGGCCCTCTCGTCGACCTCGTCGGTGCCGGCGGAGGGCGCCGGGGTGGCGCGGGTGGGCGGCAGCTCGACCACCCGGTCGGCCGACCACGGGCGGGCCCAGCCGCCCATCTCGAGCAGGGTGGCCAGCACCCCGGCGGTGAAGCCCCAGACCAGCATTCCGCGTGCCGAGAATGCCGGCCCGATCCAGCCGCTGGGGTGGCGGACCCGCAGTCGGTTGGCCGGGTCGACCAGCTCGCTGACCGGCAGCCGGGCCACGTGCGCCACCTCGGCCGGCTCTCGCGGGTGCACCGGGTGCGGGTCGTGCCACCAGGCCAGCACCGGGGTGACCACGAAGTCGCTGACCGGGATCCACAGCTTCGGCAGCTGGGCGAGCACGGTCACGCTGGTCGGGTCGAGCCCGACCTCCTCGTTCGCCTCGCGCAGCGCGGTGGCCCGCGCGTCGGCGTCCTCCGGGTCGGCCGCGCCGCCGGGAAAGGCGGGCTGGCCGGCATGGGTACGCAGGGTCGCGGCGCGTTGCAGGACCAGCACGTCCGGCCCGGCGCCGGGTTGCTCGCCGAGGAGCACCAGGACGGCGCTCTCGCGGCCGCCCTCGGCGGGGGTGGTCAGCCGGGTGAAGTCCTCGGCGCGGGCGGTGCCGAGCCGGCCCAGCAGCGGCTCGATCCAGTCCGGCGGGGTGCGGGTCACGCCGGGACCGCCACAGCCAGGTGCTCGCGGACCAGCTCGGCCAGCCGAGCGTCGTCGAGGGCGCCGCTGGCGTCGACGTGCCGGATCCGGCCCTGGCCGTCGACGAAGAGGGTCAGCGGGAAGGCGTTGCGCTTCAGCTCACGTTGCAGCGCGTTGCCCTGGTCGACGAGGGTCGGGAAGCGGACGCCGAAGTCCTCGCCGATGGACTGGGCGGCGGCGGTGCTGTCCTGGGTGTTCACGCCGATCACCTGGAGCTGGCCGGCGGAGCGCTGGCTGAGCCGCTGGAAGGCCGGCAGTTCCTTGCGGCACGGCGGACACCACGAGGCCCAGATGTTGATCACCGCGGGGCCGCGGATGTCGCGCAGGGCGACCGGGGCGCCGCCGGTGAAGCAGGGAACGGTCAGCTCGGGCAGGAGCGGCCCGGCATCCGCCGCCGGTCGGGCCGAGCTGGAGCCGGCCGGGGCCGCGGCGGGAGCACCGGTCGGGGCCGAGGCGGGAGCACCGGTCGGGGCGGCCGTCAGCGCGGCACAGTCGGCGAACGGTGACGGTCGTGCGGCCGTGGCCTGCCGCGTCGGCCCGGACGGCTCGGCGGGGTCGGCGGTGCAGCCGACGGCGCCGGCCAGCAGCAGCGGGACGAGCAGGACGGCGAGCCGGCGCTTCACGGCACCTCCGCCGCGACCGCCTGGGCGGGCACCAGCTCCGGGTCGACTCCGGCCGCCGCCGCGAGATCGCGCGCCCGGGGGCCCTTGAGCAGCTTGGCGGCGGCGGTGGGGTCGGTCGGCCCGGTGCCGTAGGACGGGCAGAGCCGGGCCAGCGTGCAGGCACCGCAGGCCGGCTTGCGGGCGTGGCAGACCCGCCGGCCGTGGAAGATGATCCGGTGCGACAGCATGGTCCAGTCGCGCTTCTCGTACAGCGCGCCGATCGCGTGCTCGATCTTGACCGGGTCGGTCTCGGTGGTCAGCCGCCACCGGTGGACCAGCCGCTGGAAGTGGGTGTCGACGGTGATGCCGGGGACGTCGAAGGCGTTGCCGAGGATCACGTTGGCGGTCTTGCGGCCGATCCCCGGCAGCGTCACCAGGTCGGCCAGCCGGCCGGGCACCTGCCCGTCGTACCGCTCGACCAGGGCCTGGCCCAGCTTCAGCAGCGAGTCCGTCTTGTTGCGGTAGAAGCCGGTGGGCCGGATCAGCTCCTCCATCTCGCCACGGTCGGCGCCGGCGTAGTCGGCGGCGGTCGGGTAGCGGACAAAGAGCTTCGGGGTGACCTCGTTGACCTTCTTGTCGGTGCACTGCGCGGAGAGGATGGTGGCGACGGCCAGCTCCAACGCGTTGGAGTGGTCCAGCTCACAGTGCGCGTCGGGGTGGGTCTCGGTCAGCACCCGGCCGATCTTCCGGGCACGGCGTTTGCGCCCGAGGTCGGTCTCGCTGGCAGCGGGAGGGCTACTGGTCACGACGGCCAGCCTACGTCGCGGCCCCGACGATGCCGTCCGGCTCAGCCCGCAGCGGGCGGGGAGATCTTGCCCTGCTCGTCGAACCGGGCCCCGGACCTCGGAAAGTCGGTGCGGCTCAACTCGGTGACCAGGCCCAGGCCCCGGTCGTTCGGGTCCATCGTCGGCTTGCCGGCGGAGTTCATGTACGTCGAGGTGAGCGAGCCGCCGGCCCAGCTGCCGTCCGGCTTGAGCGACACCTTCAGCACCCCGCCCCAGCCGAGCCGGCCCGTGTTGCTCAGTGAATTGCCGCCGCCAGCGAAGTTGCCCAGGCTGTACGCGATCAGCCGACCCTGGTAGAACTCCATGCCGCGCAGCACGTGCGGGCCGTGCCCGACGATCAGATCCGCGCCGGCGTCGATCATCGCGTGGGAGAACTTCACCGGGTCGCCGCGGTTCTCGCCGAGGAACATCTCGGTGCCCGGCTTGACCCGGGTCTTGTCGGCGCCCTCGCCACCCATGTGCACCTGCACCACGACCAGGTCCGCCATGGCGGCCGCCTTGGCGACCACCTCCTTGGCAGCGGCGATGTCGACGAGGCTGTTGGACCAGACGTACGACGAGAAGCCGGCGATCGCCACCTTGACGCCCTCGACATCGACCACGGTGATCTCGTCGGGGGCGCCGGTGTGCTTCAGGTCGTACTTCTCCAGCGCACGCTGGGTGTTCTGGTAGCCCTTGGGGCCGTAGTCGTAGCCGTGGTTGTTGGCCTGGTTGAGCACGTCGAACCCGGCGTCGCGCAGGTGCGCGGCGTACTCCGGCGGAGCGCGGAACTGGAAGCAGCGGGTGGAGTTGGCACCGCACTTGCCCGTGCCGGTGTCCACCGTCAGCGGCTCCTCCAGGTTGCCCATCACCAGGTCGGCCTCGAGCGCCTTGGTGACCGAGTCGAAGAAGCCCTTGCCGCCGGCGGCGGGCAGCCGGCTCGGCGCGTTGCCCATGATGATGTCGCCGGTGGCGGAGAGGGAGATCGCGCCGCCTCCACCGGAAGCGGAGGGGCTACCGCCGGGACGCGCCGTGGACACCGGAGCGCCGGTGCCACCGCCGCCGGCGCCCTGCTGCCAGACCGGGGCCTCGCCGGAGTCGCCGCAGCCGACGAGGAGCAGGGTGGCCAGCAGCGCGCCGAGGCCGAGAGCGGCGCGGCGGCGCGGGCGGGGCGCGGAGGGGGCGGAAGCATACATTGTCCGCGACCCTACCGGTCCGTATACGCGCCGACGAGGGCCGGTCGGTTGGAATTTCAGCCGGTCGGCCGGTCCGACCAGGGCACGACCGGCCGGGCGCCGCCGGCGAGCACCGCGGCGTGCACCGCCCGGGCCAGCGGAGCGCCCCAGGTCGAGCGCGGCCCGCCGTACGCCGCCTCCGGCCCGTCCACCGGGCAGAGCACGGTGACCGCGTCGGTTGGCGTGCCGGTGGCCGTCAACCCCAGCTCCATGATCGCCTGTGTCTTCGCCTCGGTCGCGGTGGCCACCGCGTTGACCAGCGCCGCGTCGCCGAGCCGGGCCGGCACGTACACCACGATGTTGACGGTGCCGACCCGCTGGGCGAGTGCGGCCGGGGTGGGCGCGGCGGCCAGGACCGGCGTGCCGAGCCCGACCGTCGCCCAGGCCCGGATCCCGGTGTCGGTCCGGGTCAGCACCTCGGCCACGTCGACGCCGGTCAGCAGCCCGACCCCGGGGCCGTCGAGGTCCAGGTCCGCCGCGAGTTCGGCCAGATGCCGCGCCGGGTCCTCCCGGTCGTACGACATCGGCACGGTCGCGTTCAACACCCAGTGCCGGACCCCGATCCCGCCGCCGAGCGGGCCGGTGCTGACCGCCCGTAGTGGGCCGTCGGCACGCCACACCAGCAGCGGAACGTCCCGCCCGTCCTCGGCGCGGCTGGTCAGGGTCGGCTCGCTCAGCACGTCGGGCAGGTTACGCCCACAGATCAAGATTCCAGGGGGCACCTCTGATTCAAGCTCATGTGCGCCTAGACTTGGCGGCGCGCGAGGGATCAGCGGACGGCGGACCCGGCCGACGGACGGCACGCGCAACCGGAGGTGCGCGATGGACGAGGTACTGGCCCGCAGCGGGATCTTCCAGGGTGTCGACCCGGAGGCTGCCGAGGCGCTCGCCAAGGAGATGGAGACGATCGAGGTCCGCAAGGGCGAGATCGTCTTCAACGAGGGCGAGCCCGGCGACAGTCTCTATATCCTGCTGTCCGGCAAGATCAAGGTCGGCCGCCGGGCGGCGGACGGCCGGCAGAACCTGATCGCGGTGATGGGTCCGTCGGACATGGTCGGTGAGCTGTCGCTCTTCGACCCCGGTCCGCGTACGGCGACCGCCACCGCGGTGACCGACACCCGGCTCGTGCGGCTGCGCAAGCAGGCGCTGCGGCCGTGGCTGAACAACCGCCCCGAGATCGCCGAGCAGCTGCTCCGGGTGCTGGCCCGCAGGCTGCGTCGGACCAACGACTCGCTCGCCGACCTGATCTTCACCGACGTGCCGGGTCGGGTCGCCAAGAACCTGCTCCAGATGGCCGGGCGCTTCGGCACCCGGGACGGCGGCGTGCTGCGCGTGACCCACGACCTCACCCAGGAGGAGATCGCCCAGCTCGTCGGCGCCTCCCGGGAGACGGTCAACAAGGCCCTGGCCGACTTCGCCTCGCGGGGCTGGCTGCGGCTGGACGGCAAGAGCATCATCATCCTGGACCCGGAGCGCCTCGCCCGCCGCGCTCGCGTCTGACCAGGTCAGGACGAACGTCCCCGGCCCGGCCGCCGTCGTGCGGTCCGGGTCGGTCCATCGGCGTCACGGCACGGAATCCTCGCGCCGCTGCGTCCTGTACGAGTCCTGCCGCCTGCCGAGCCGGGGCACGGGCCGCCGGTGTCGCCGCCGCTCGGCCTGGTTGCGCCAGCGCTGCCAGGTCCAGCGTGCCCGCTCCAGACTGGGCGAGCGCGGGCCCACGGTAGACGGCGGCGCCAACGTACGCGATGCCGACAGCCCGGGCGCGATCTGCCTGGCGCAGAATTGCTGGACCCCGGCCCGGGTCCGGGCCAGGCTGGGGCGATGCTCGAACGTGTCGCTGTCCTCTCCGACATCCACGGTGTGCTGCCCGCACTGGAGGCCGTGCTGGCCGAGCCGGACGTCGCCGCCGCCGACCTGATCGTGCTCACCGGCGACATCGCGGCGGGCCCGCAACCGGTCGAGGTGCTCGACCTGCTCGCCGACCTGGGTGACCGCGCCCGCTGGGTCAGCGGCAACGCCGACCGCGAGCTGGTCGAGGCCCGGAACGGCCGCCCGGCCTCGCTCGAGGTGTCCAACTGGGCAGCCGAACAGCTCCGCGCCGACCAGGTGGCCCGGTTGGCCGCGCTGCCCGCGACGGTGACGCTGGAGATCGACGGCCTCGGCCGACGCTCTTCTGCCACGCCACCCCCCGTGACGACGAGGAGATGGTGCTGGTCGACTCCCGAATGGAGCGCTGGGAGGAGGTGTTCGCCGGCCTCCCGGCCGAGATCGGGACGGTGGTCTGCGGCCACACCCACATGCCCTTCGCCCGCCTGGTCGACCGGCGCCTGGTGGTCAACGCCGGCAGCATCGGCATGTCATACGGGGGCTCGGGTGCCTGGTGGGCGCTGCTCGGGCCGGGTGTGCAGCTGCGCCGGACCCTCTTCGACGTGGACGCGGCCTGCGCCCGGGTGGCCGCCGAGTCCACCTTCCCCGACGCCGTCGCCTGGGCCGACGAGTACCTGCGCTTCCAGTACAGCGACGCGGAGGCGCTGGCCGTCTTCGCCCCCCGCGACGGCCGCTGACCCGTCACTCCGGCCGGGCGGCCGGCCTCCATCCGGCCAGCGGCACCTGCCCTGCCGTGCCCTGCTCGGTCGGACAGCGCAGGCGGAGGGTGGCCTGGGTGGTCCCCCATATCTGGGGCAGCTCAACAGGCCGCCATGCTCGGGGCCCCGGCAACGCTGATCGGCACCGCGAAACCCACCGAACGTTGCCACTAGCCCGCCGAAAAAGTCAGGCTTGACTGTTTGTTTTCTGGGCGGCACGCTGTCCCCGTGTCCACCGCATCGACGCGCGTCCCTCAGCAGGAGCGCAGTCGGGCCACCCAGGCCCGACTGCTGGAGGCGACCGTCGACTGCCTGATCGAGCGTGGCTGGTCCGGCACGACCACGACCGTGGTGGCGGCCCGGGCCGGCGTCTCGCGCGGCGCGCAGCTGCACCACTACCCAACCAAGGCCGCCCTGGTCACGGCCGCCGTGGCGCACCTGGCCGAGCGGCGGGCCGGCGAGCTGCGCACCGAGGCGGAGGCACTGCCGGCCGGCCCGCAACGACTGGACCGGGTGATCGACCTGCTCGGCGCGGCCTTCACCGGGCCGCTCTTCGTCGCCGCCATCGAGCTCTGGGTCGCCGCCCGCACCGACCGGGAGCTGCGCGACGCCCTGGTGCCGTTGGAGGCCCGGCTCGGCCGCGAGATGCACCGGCTCACCGTCGGTCTGCTCGGCGTGGACGAGCGCCGGCCCGGCGTCCGGGAGGCGGTGCAGGCCACCCTCGACCTGCTGCGCGGGCTGGGTGTCGCCAACCTGCTCAGCGATGACTCCACCCGGCGTACCGCGCTGCTGACCACCTGGAAGCGCCAGCTCGCCACCCTGCTCACGCCCTAACCCGCCGGCCTGCGCCGGCCCGCACCGACCGGAGGCACCATGGTCGATCTCAGCGACCTGCTCGCGGACCTGGCCGACGAGTCCGCCCAGCTGGACGCCCTGGTGAGTCCGCTGCCGCCGGCCGGCTGGGCGCGGCCCACCCCCGCTCCCGGCTGGAGCGTCGCGCACCAGATCGCCCACCTGGCCTGGACCGACCACGTGGCGCTGCTGGCCGCCACGGACGCGGCGGCGTTCTACGAGACGGTCACCACCGCACCCGATCCCGCCCGGCTGGTGGACGACGGCGCGGAGCAGTTCCTCGCCCCACCGCCGGAGCTGCTGGCCCGCTGGCGGGCCGGCCGGGCGGCGCTCGGCGACGCCCTCGCCGCCGTTCCGGCAGGCGAGAAGCTGCCCTGGTACGGCACCCGGATGTCGGCCACCTCGATGGCCACCGCCCGGATCATGGAGACCTGGGCGCACGGCGAGGACGTGGCCGACACGCTCGGCGTGGTCCGTCCCGCCACCGACCGGCTCCGGCACATCGCGCACCTCGGCGTGCGTACCCTCGGGCACGGTTTCGCCGCGCACGGCCGCGAGGTGCCGACGGTGCCGGTCCGGGTCGAGCTGGCCGCACCCTCGGGCGACACCTGGAGCTGGGGGCCGGCAGACGCCGCCGACCGGGTGACCGGGCCGGCCCAAGACTTCTGCCTGCTGGTCACCCAGCGCCGACACCGCGCGGACCTGGCGCTGGTGGCCACCGGCCCGGTCGCCGACGAGTGGCTCGACATCGCGCAGGCCTTCGCCGGCCCGCCCGGAGCCGGCCGGGAAGCGGGAGCCGGGGCCACCGTCGCGGGGAGCGAGGTACGCGCGTGATCCGCATCGGCAACGCCTCCGGCTTCTACGGCGACCGGGCCAGCGCCTGGCGGGAGATGCTCGACGGCGGCGAGCTGGACGTGCTGACCGGGGACTACCTGGCCGAGCTGACCATGCTCATCCTCGGCCGGGACCGGATGCGCGACCCGTCGCTGGGCTACGCGAAGACCTTCCTGCGCCAACTCGAGGGCACGCTCGGCACCGCCCTGGACCGGGGCGTGCGGATCGTGACCAACGCCGGCGGCCTCAACCCGGCGGGCCTGGCCGCCGCGATCGGCGCACTGGCCGACCGGCTCGGCCTCGCCGCCCGGATCGGGTATGTCGAGGGCGACGCGCTCCAGCGACCGGACGCGCTGACCGCGAACGCCTACCTGGGGGCGTTCGGCATCGCCGCCTGCCTGGACGGCGGGGCGGACGTGGTGGTCACCGGCCGGGTCACCGACGCGTCGCTGGTCGTCGGTCCGGCCATCGCCCGCTACGGGTGGGGTCGCGACGACCTGGACGCGCTGGCCGGGGCGACCGTGGCCGGGCACCTGATCGAGTGCGGGGCGCAGGTCACGGGCGGCAACTTCAGCTTCTTCACCGAGTTGCCCGACGGGGGGCACCGTCCCGGCTTCCCCATCGCCGAGGTGCACCCCGACGGCTCGTCGGTGATCACCAAGCATGCCGGCACCGGCGGCGCGGTCACCGTGGAGACGGTCACCGCCCAGCTGCTCTACGAGGTCGGCGGGCCGGAATACCTTGGACCGGACGTGGTGACCCGATTGGACAGCGTGACGCTGCACGCCGACGGACCGGACCGGGTCCGGGTCTCCGGCGTCCGGGGCACCCCGCCGCCGGCGACGCTCAAGGTCGGCGTCAACAACCTCGGTGGCTTCCGCAACTCGATGACCTTCGTCCTGTGCGGGCTGGACATCGAGGCGAAGGCGGCCCTGGTCCGGGGGCAGCTGGAGGAAGCAGTCGGCAAGGAGGGGCTGGAGGTCGTCCTGGCCCGGACCGACCACCCGGACGCCGCCGACACCGAGACGGCCAGCGCCCTGCTGCACGTACACCTGCGCGACAGCGACAAGTCGCGCGCCGGGCGGGCCTTCTCGGCCGCCGCGGTGGAGCTGGCGCTGGCCTCGTACCCCGGCTGCACGCTGACCACCCTGCCCGGCGACGCGACCCCGTACGGCGTCTTCACCGCCGACGCGGTGCCGCAGGACTCCGTGGCGCATGTCGCGGTGCTGCCCGGCGGCGAGCGGGTGCCGATCGCCCCGCCGCCGACCACGTGTTTGCAGGGGCCCCTTGTACAACAGGATCCGATAACAGGGGGCCCTTCCTTACCTGCGGCCGCTAGCCGGCGCGGGGTGCTCGGGGAGCTGGTCGGCGCCCGCTCGGGGGACAAGGGCGGCGACGCCAACCTCGGCGTCTGGGCCGGCACCGACGCCGGGTACGACTGGCTGCGAGCCTGGTTGACCGTCGGGCGGCTGGCCGACCTGCTGCCGGAGACCGCGCCGCTGCGGGTGGAGCGGTACGAGCTGCCGAACCTGCGGGCGGTCAACTTCGTGATCCGGGGGCTGCTGGGGCAGGGGGTGGCCGCGTCCACCCGGTTCGACCCCCAGGCCAAGGCGCTCGGCGAGCTGCTCCGGTCCCGGATCGTCGACCTGCCGGCCGACCTGGCGACCGGGCCGGACCGCCCGGCCGATTCGGACGGAGAGGCGGTGTGAGCATCGTGGACACCCCGGAGCGGCGGCAGCTGCGCGAGCTGACCCGGGCGTTCGTCACCCGGGAGGTGCTGCCGCACCTGGACGACTGGGAGCGGGCCGGCGAGGTGCCCCGGTCCCTGCACGCCACCGCCGCGAAGCTGGGCCTGCTCGGCATCGGCTTTCCCGAGTCGGTCGGCGGCAGCGGCGGCGACCTGCTCGACTCGATCCTGGTCACCGAGGAGCTGATCCGCTCCGGCGGCTCGTCCGGTCTGGTGGCCGCGCTGTTCACGCACGGCATCGCGCTGCCGCACATGGTCGCCGCGGCGGGCAAGCGCACCGGCGGCACCCTCGGCGGGCGACTGGGCAGCGACGCGACGTCCGGCGACGACGACCTGATCGATCGGTACGTCCGCCCCACCCTGGCCGGGACGATGATCGGCGCACTGGCGATCACCGAGCCGGACGGCGGCTCGGACGTGGCGGGCATCCGCACCACCGCCCGCCGCGACGGCGACCACTACGTGGTGAACGGGTCGAAGACGTACATCACCAGCGGCCACCGGGCGGACTTCGTGACCACGGCGGTCTGCACCGACTTCCCGGGCAGCGGGGAGCTCACCCTGCTGGTCATCGACAAGGGCACCCCCGGGTTCACCGTGGGTCGCCGGCTGGAGAAGCTCGGCTGGCACTGCTCGGACACCGCCGAGCTGTCCTTCGTCGACGTCCGGGTGCCGCTGACGAACCGGATCGGCGCGGAGGACACCGGCTTCCTCGCGATCATGCAGCACTTCGCGGCCGAGCGGCTCTCCCTCGCCACGCAGGCGTACGCCACCGCGCAGCGCTGCGTGGAGCTGGCGGTGCGCTGGTGCCGGGACCGGGAGACCTTCGGTCGCCCGCTGGCCAGCCGGCAACTCATCCGGCACCGGCTGGCCGAGATGCACACCCGGGCCGAGGCCGCCCGCGCGTACGTGCACGAGGTGGCCCACCGGGTGGTGGCTGGCGAGCCGGTGGTGACGGAGGTGGCGATGGCCAAGAACGTCGCGGTGGCCGCCTGCGACCACGTCGTCGACCAGGCGTTGCAACTGCACGGCGGCTTCGGCTACCTGCGCGACGCCGAGGTGGAGCGGCACTACCGGGACGCCCGGATCCTCGGCATCGGCGGCGGCACCACCGAGATCATGAACGAGATCATCGCGAAGGGCATGGGCCTATGACCACACTGGACAACACGGTGGACCCGTCCGCGCCCGGGTTCGTGGCGAACCGGGCGGCGCTGCTGGAACGACTCGCCGAGCTGGACGCGGCGCTGGACCAGGCCCGCGCGGGCGGCGGCGAGAAGTACGTGACCCGGCACCACGCTCGCGGCAAGCTGCTCACCCGGGAGCGGATCGAGCTGCTGCTGGACCCGGACAGCCCGTTCCTGGAGCTGTCGCCGGTGGCGGCGTACGGCACGGACTTCCCGGTCGGGGCCAGCGTGGTGACGGGCATCGGGGTGGTCGAGGGCGTGGAGTGCCTGATCGTCGCCAACGACCCGACGGTACGCGGCGGCGCCGTCAACAAGTGGTCGCTGGCGAAGACGCGGCGGGCCGGCGAGATCGCCCTGACCAATCGGCTGCCCATGGTGAACCTGGTCGAGTCGGCCGGGGCGGACCTGCCCACCCAGGCGGAGATCTTCATCCCGGGCGGCCGGGTGTTCCGCGACCTGACCCGGCTCTCCGCGGCGGGAATCCCCACGGTCAGCGTGGTCTTCGGCAACGCCACGGCCGGTGGCGCGTACGTGCCGGGGATGTCCGACCACGTGATCATGATCAGGGACCGGTCGCAGGTCTACCTGGCCGGACCGCCGCTGGTGAAGATGGCCACCGGCGAGGTCACCGACGACGAGTCGCTGGGCGGCGCGGCCATGCACGCCGCGACCTCCGGTCTCGCCGACTACCTGGGCGAGGACGAGCGGGACGGCATCCGGGTGGCCCGGCAGTGCGTCCGCCGGCTCAACTGGCGCAAGCAGGGTCCGGCACCGCGCAACACGGTGCCGCAGCCACCGAAGTACGACCCCGAGGAGTTGCTCGGCATCGCCAGCGCGGACCTCAAGGTGCCGTTCGACCCGCGCGAGGTGCTGGCCCGGGTGCTGGACGGCAGCGACTTCGACGAGTTCAAGCCCGGCTACGGCACCGCGCTGGTCACCGGCTGGGGTGAGGTGCACGGATACCCGGTCGGGGTGCTGGCCAACGCCCGGGGCGTGCTGTTCAGCGAGGAGGCGCAGAAGGCGGCGCAGTTCATCCAGCTCGCCAACGCCGCCGACACCCCGTTGATCTTCCTGCAGAACACCACCGGCTACATGGTCGGCACCGAGTACGAGCAGCGCGGCATCATCAAGCACGGCGCCCTGATGATCAACGCGGTGTCGAACTCGACGGTGCCGCACCTGACGGTCAACCTGGGCGCCTCGTACGGCGCCGGCAACTACGGCATGTGCGGGCGGGCGTACGAGCCACGGTTCCTGTTCACCTGGCCGAACGCCAAGTCGGCGGTGATGGGCCCGACGCAGTTGGCCGGGGTGCTGTCCATCGTGGCCCGCCAGGCCGCCGCCGCGCGGGGCCGGGACTACGACGAGGAGTCCGACGCCGCGATGCGGATGATGGTCGAGCAGCAGATCGAGTCCCAGTCCGGAGCGCTCTTCCTCTCCGGCCGGCTCTACGACGACGGGGTGATCGACCCCCGGGACACCCGTACCGTCCTCGGGCTCTGCCTGTCGGCGATCCACAGCGGACCGGTGAAGGGCGCCGACGGCTTCGGCGTCTTCCGGATGTAGAGGGGACGACCAGTGATCAACAAACTGCTCGTGGCCAACCGGGGCGAGATCGCCCGGCGGGTCTTCGCCACCTGCCGGACACTGGGCGTCCAGACCGTCGCCGTGCACTCCGACGCGGACGCCGACGCCCCCTTCGTCGCCGAGGCCGACCAGGCGGTCCGTCTGCCGGGCAACACGCCGGCCGAGACGTACCTGCGGGTGGATCTGATCCTGGACGCGGCCCGCCGCTCCGGCGCCGACGCCCTCCACCCGGGTTACGGCTTCCTGGCCGAGAACGCCGACTTCGCGGCGGCGGTGACCGACGCGGGCCTGACCTGGATCGGCCCGCCGGCCAAGGTGATCGCCGCGATGGGCGACAAGATGGCGGCCAAGGCCCTCCTCGCGGACGCGGGCGTGCCGATGCTGCCCACCTGGACCGACGCCGACGAGATCACCGACTTCCCGGTGCTGGTGAAGGCGTCCGCCGGTGGTGGTGGCCGGGGGATGCGGATCGTCCGGGACGCCGCCGCGCTGCCCGAGGCCGTGGCCTCCGCGCGCCGCGAGGCGGCGGCGGCGTTCGGCGACGGCACGGTCTTCATCGAGCGGTACGTCGAGCGCGGCCGGCACGTCGAGGTGCAGATCTTCGGGGACACCCACGGCACGGTCAACGTTCTGGGCGTGCGAGAGTGCTCGATCCAGCGCCGGCACCAGAAGATCATCGAGGAGGCGCCGGGGGTCGTCGCGCCCGGGCTGCGGGATCGGCTGCACGAGGCGGCGTTGGCCGCCGGCCGCGCGGTCGGCTACGTGGGCGCCGGCACGGTGGAGTTCCTGCTGGCGCCGAGCGACGAATTCTTCTTCCTCGAGATGAACACCCGACTCCAGGTGGAGCATCCCGTCACCGAGTTGGTCACCCCGGCCGGGCTGGACCTGGTCCGGCTGCAACTGCTGGTGGCCGAGGGTGCCCCACTGCCCGCGCACGCTCTGTACCCCGCCGTCCGTGGCCATGCGATCGAGGTGCGGCTGTGCGCCGAGGAGCCGGCGCAGGGCTGGCGGCCCGCTACGGGCACCCTGCACCGCTTCAACGTGCCCGGGGTGAGTCGCGAGTTCGGCTGGATCCAGCGGGCGGGCCTGCGGCTCGACTCCGGGGTTGTGGCGGGCTCGGTGGTGGGCGTGCACTACGACTCGATGCTCGCCAAGCTCATCGCCGTGGCACCGACCCGGGCGGAGGCGGCCCGGGCGCTGGCGACCGCGCTGGCCCGGGCCGAACTGCACGGGGTGGCCACCAACCGGGACCTGCTGGTCCGGGTGCTGCGCAGCCCGGAGTTCGCGGCGGCGGAGATCGACACCGGGTTCCTGGACCGGCACCCCGAGGTCTTCGCGCCGCTGCTCCCCGCCGATCAGCTCCCGCTGACGGCCCTCGCCGCCGCGCTGGCGGGCGCCGCCCACCGTCGGGCCACCGCGCCGGTGCTCGCCGGGCTGCCGTCCGGCTGGCGCAACGTCCCCGCCTTTCCGCAGGTCGCCCGCTTCGCCAGGCCGGACGGCGGCCAGATCGAGATTCGCTACCGCCTGGACCGGAGTGGCCGGCTCTCCGACTGGTCCAGCACGCCGGCGGCTTCCGGTGCCGCCGGGGGCTCCGCGAACCGGCCGGAAGACCCCGGCACGGCCGCAACGGCTGGCGCGCCCGTCGTGACGCTGGTCGAGGCCGCCCCGGACCGGGTCGTGCTCGACGTCGACGGTGTGCGGCGCGCGTACCGCGTACACCGGGTGGGGTCGGCGGTCTTCGTGGACGGCCCGGACGGGGCGGCGGACCTCACCGAGCTGCCCCGGTTCCCGCTGCCCACCGCGGAGCTGGCCGCCGGGTCGCTGCTCGCGCCGCTGCCGGGCACGGTGACCCGGGTGCACGTCGAGGTCGGTCAGCGGGTCGCGGCCGGCGACCTGCTGCTCACTCTGGAAGCGATGAAGCTGGAACACCCCGTGCTCGCCCCCACCGACGGCGTGGTCGTCGAGTTGCCGGTGCCGGCCGGCGGCCCGGTGCGCACCGGTGCCGTGCTCGCCGTGGTCAATCCTGAGGAGGACCCCCGATGACCTTCGACCTCAACCCTGAACAGGACCAGCTGCGCGACGCCGTACGGGCGCTGGGCCGCCGGTACGGGCATGGCTACTTCGTCGAGAAGGCGAAGGCCGGCGAACACACCACCGAGCTGTGGGCGGACGCCGGCCGGCTCGGCTACCTGGGGGTCAACATCCCCACCGAGTACGGCGGCGGGGGCGGCGGCATCACCGAGCTGGCCATCGTCTGCGAGGAACTGGCCGCCGCCGGCTGCCCGCTGCTGCTGCTGGTGGTCTCCCCCGCCATCGCGGCCACCGTGATCAACCGGCACGGCACCGAGGAGCAGCGCAAGCGCCACCTGCCCGGCCTCGCCGACGGGTCGGCGAAGATCGTCTTTGCGATCACCGAGCCGGAGGCCGGCTCGAACTTCCACCGCCTCGGCACGGTGGCCCGCCGCGACGGCGACGACTGGCTGCTCTCCGGCCGCAAGTGCTACATCTCCGGGGTCGACGAGGCCGAGCACGTGCTGGTGGTGGCCCGCACCGAGGACGCTGCCTCCGGAAAGCTCAAGCCCGCGCTGTTCCTCGTGCCCACGGACGCGGCCGGGCTGACCCGGTCCAAGCTGGACATGGAGATCCTGTCCCCGGAGAACCAGTTCCTGCTCTACCTTGACGACGTGCGGCTGCCCGCGGACGCGCTGCTCGGCGAGTCGCTGGACGCCGGGCTGCCGGCGCTCTTCGCCGGGCTCAACCCCGAGCGGATCACCGTCGCCGCGATGGGTGCCGGCACCGGCCGGTACGCCATCGAGCGGGCCACCGAGTACACCGCCACCCGCAAGGTCTGGGGTGGCCGCACCATCGGCTCGCACCAGGGTGTGTCGCACCCGCTGGCGCACGCGGCGGTGCAGGTCGAGCTGGCCCGCCTGATGATCCAGAAGGCGGCCACGCTGTACGACGCCGGCCGCGACCTGGAGGCCGGGGTGGCCGGCAACATGGCCAAGTACGCCTCCGGAGAGGCCGCAGCGCTCGCCGTGGACACCGCCGTGCAGGCGCTCGGTGGGGCCGGCATGACCACCGAGTACGGGGTTGCCACCCTGCTCGGCGCGGTGCGGGCCGGCCGGATCGCCCCGGTCAGCCGCGAGATGATCCTCAACTTCGTCGCTCAGCACGTCCTGGGCCAGGAAAAGTCGTACTGACGCCGCCGCCGGCTCTCAGCCGGGGGCGTGAACCCCGGCAGGAGCCTTGCCGATCAGCGCGTCGGGCGGGTCGACGGTTGACAGCCAGCCCGTCGGCGACATGCTGGACGGGTGATCCGATTGGCCAGGCCCGATGCGCGGTTGGTGGCGGTCGTCGCGGCGCTGGGCGCGCTCGCGCTGCTGGTGGCTCTCATCGTGTGGCGTCGCCAGGACCTCCTCGGGGTGCTCCTGGCGTTGCTCTGCGTTCTGCTGACGATGGTCGCCGGGGTGTCGGTGTCCGCCGCGCGGCAGGGCGCCGATCCAGAGCCGTTGGACG
This sequence comes from Micromonospora sp. GCM10011542, assembly GCF_042650685.1. Lineage (NCBI taxonomy): Bacteria > Bacillati > Actinomycetota > Actinomycetes > Micromonosporales > Micromonosporaceae > Micromonospora > Micromonospora sp. GCM10011542. Next base: position 35,411 of record NZ_JBHSBO010000048.1, on the reverse strand, counting down.
GACCGGGGGCCGCCGGGCCGCTCGTGCTCGGCCCGTACGGCCTCGACGCGGACACGCTCGACGCACTGGACAGCGGGGACGCGCTGCGCGCGGTGCGTGACCGGCGACGCGGGTCGGACGGGCTCAGCGACCGGTGAGGGTGGGCGTCGTCAGCGCGTCGACGCCGCGCCCGGCCAGGCAGCGGTACGTCCGGTCGAGGCTGCCGGCCACCGGCGGCAGCACCTCCAGGTGCCAGCCCGCCGCCCGGGTGATCCCGGTGGTCAACCGGAACGTGGTGGCGCCGCACACCGCCCGCACCGTCGGGTCGGCGGCCACGTCCTCGTAGGCGGCGCCGACCAGCGACACCGGGAGGATGCCCTCGGCGAACGTCTCCCAGGTGTGCCGGCTGTCGCAGGGGACCCGGGCGGCCTCGGCGCGGGCGCCCCGGATCCGCACCGGTCCGAAGCACTCCAGCTCGGGCAGACAGCGGGCACCGTCGGGCAGTGTGGTGGGGGCGCCGGGGCCGGTGGTGCAGCCGGGCAGCGGCCCGGTCGCCGGCGCGGCGGCCCGGCTGACCGAGGGCGACGGATCAGGCGCCGGAGCGCCGCCGGCCACCCACGCGCCGACGCTGGCCGAGGCGGCCAGCGCGAGCACCCCGGCGCCGCCGAGGAACCAGCGTCGCCGCCACCGCCGGCCGCCGGACGCGGCGGGGCTGGAGTCCTCCGTGGACGGTCGGGGCGCCGGCTGCCCGGGGTACGAGACGGAGTGGGTGGGGCCGCCGCTGACCGGTCCGCCGCTGACGGGAGCCCCGCTGACCGGCCCGGACGTCGGGTCGAGCGGCAGGCTGGCGAGCAGGCCGCGCAGCTCGACCGCCGAGGGTCGGTCGCCCGGGTCGTTGGCCATGCCGGCGCGCAGCACGTCGATCAGACCGTCCGGCACGCCGGGCAGCCCGGGGATCGGCTGGTTGAACATCTCCAGCACGGTGACCAGGCTCGGGTTGCGCTCGGACTGCCAGCGGGGCGGCCGGCCGTGCATCACCGCGTAGAGGGTGGCGCAGAGCGCGTAGACGTCGACCGCCGGCGACGGCGGGCTGTGGCTGAACATCTCCGGCGGGGCGTACGCCGGGGTGAGCACCTCCAGGGTGACCGAGGCGTCCCGGACCTCGGCCAGCACCGCGAGCCCGAAGTCGGCCAGCACCGCCGGGTTGAAGTGCGAGTAGAGGATGTTGGCCGGCTTCACGTCGCGGTGCAGCACGCCGGCCGCGTGCGAGTGGGCCAGCGCGTCGGCGATCTTGACACCGAGGTCCCGGGTCTCCGCGGGGCCCAGCGGCGAGGTCCGCATCCGCTCGGCGTACGAGCCGTCACAGAGCTCCATGATCAGATAGGGGTGCTGGTCGACGGTGACCCCGACGTCGAAGAGATCGACGACGTGCGGGTGCGACGACATCCGCCCGGCCGCCCGCGCCTCGCGCAGGAAGCGGGCCTGGTCGCGTTCGCTGTCGAGGGTGCGGTTCTCCACCTTGACGGCGACCTCGCGCCCCACCGAGATCTGGGTGGCCTGGTAGACGGTCGCGTAACCACCCCGGGCAAACACCCGTAAATCAGTCAGACCAGGCACGATCGGCACCGGCAGTCCGCCGGACGGGGTGTCGGTCACTTCTTGAAAATACCCAACCGGGCCGGACGCTCAGCGCGCCGCGTCCGCCGGTGCGGCGCCGGCCGGGCTGGCCAACTCCGCCGGCGCGGCGGCGCGGGCGTCCATTCGCAGGCCGACGGCGGTCGCCAGTGCACCCAGGCCCTCCCAGGCGGCCACCCCGAAGAACCGGCCGGGCGCGATGTCGGCCAGCACGGCGATGGTGAACACGGTGAAGGTCACCAGCCGGAAGACCACGGTGAAGCGGTAGAACGCCCGCCACTCGGTGACCGTGGCGAGCAGGTAGTAGACGCCCATGTTGAACGACGCCATCGAGGAGGCCAGCAGGAAGGTGCCGGTGTGGTCGCCGACGGCCCGGGTGGCCGGCACCTCCAGGCCCAACATGCGCAGCATCGCCGCCGGCCAGAGCAGACCGAGCGCCCCCATCACCAGCGCGAGCACGCCGAAGACCGCGATGGTCCAGCCCGCGGCGGAACGCGGCAGCTTCATGAGAGGCCTCCCCAGCCAGGGCGACGGCCGCCACTGTGGACCGCCCGCCCGGCGAACACGCTAACCGCTCCCCGCGTCCCCCACATCCCCGAAACCGCCAGAAACCGGATCGGGATCCGCTAGGCGGCCAGCCGGGCACGGAGAGCGTCGGCGGCGGCGCGCTCACTGCGCTGCTCGGTGGCGTACGCGAGCCGGACCGCCTCGTCCGCGCACTCCAGCGCCTCCGCGTGGTGACCGCAGGCGGCCAGCGCCTCGGCCAGCACGCTCGCCCCGATCACCTGGCTGCGCACGTCCTCGGCCGGCGCGGCGACCGCCCGGCGGGCCCAGTCCAGCGCCTGCTCGCGCTGGCCGTGGGCGAGCAGCGCGGACGCGTACCGGGCCATCGTCTGGCGACGGGAGAAGAGCAGCGACGGTGCGTGCGCGGCGGCGGTGGCCACCGGGGCGAGCAGCCCGACCGCCGTCGCCGGGTCGCCGGCGGCGAGCCGGGCGGTGGCCAGCAGCACCCGGGGCCCCACCTGCGCCGGGGCCTGCGGGTTGTGCGGTTCCACGGCGGTCAGCACGCCCCGGGCGGCCTGTTCGGCGGTTTCGCAGTCGCCCATGTCCAGCGCCACGAAGCCGCGCAAGGTGCCGGCCATACCGGTGAGCAGCGGGTGTGAGGTCCGCCCGGCGTACGAGAGGGCGTCGGTGAGCAGGTCGGCCGCGTGCTCCGGCTCGCCCAGCCCGCGGGCCACCACGGCCCGGACCACCAGCGCGAACCCGCGTCCCCAGTCGTCCGACGCCTCGGCGAACTCGCGGTACGCCCGCCGCGCCTCGCGGTCGGCCTCGGCCACCTCGCCCAACTCGGCGGCGGCGAACGCCTCCACGGCGCGCAGCGTGCCCACCGCCCACGCCTCGCCGACCCGCTCACCGAAGGGCAGGAAGACCCGCGCCATCCGGCACGCCTCGCGCAGCCGACCGGCGAGCAGCCGTGCGAACGCCGTGGTCCCGCGCAGCCAGGCCTGGCCGTACGGATCCTTCAGCTCGGCGAAGAGCCGGGCGGCCCGGCCGAGCACCGCGTCGGTGCCCGCGAAGTCACCCCGGGTGGTGGTCACCCAGGCCAGGTTCTGCAACGACCAGGCCTGCCCCCGCCGGTCCTGCGCGGCCAGGCTGACCTGGTACGCGGCGGCCAGCCGGCTGCTCGCCTGGCCCAGCCGCCCGGCCACGAAGTCGGCCATGCCGAGCCGGCGCATCGCTGAGGCGCGCAGGGTGGGCAGCCCGCCGGCCGTGGCCACCTGCAACGCCTCCTGCCAGGCGGCCACCGCCCGGGTCTGGTCCCCGAGGGTCTGCTGGGCCTGCCCGGCGAGCAGCAGGGCGCTGGTCCGGGTGGCGTCGTCCCCCGCGTTCGCGGCGATCTTCTCGGCCGACGCCAGCGCGTCGACGACCCGACCGATCTGCAGCAGCGCCCGGGCGTGCACCACCCGATCGGCCGCCGGCACCCCGTCGCGGGCCAGCTCGGCGGCGCGTTCGGCGTACTCGACGGCCAGGGCCGGCTCACCGGCGGAGAGCGACCGGCGGGCGGCCCGGCCGAGCGCGGCGATCCCGAGCGGAACCACCGCGCGGGCCGACGCGTCGGGACGCAGCTTCACCGCGTCGGCGAGCGTGGCGGCCCGCTCGACGTGCGCGGCGACGAAGTCGTCGCGGGCCGCGTCGGTGAACCCGCCCGGTCCCCCCGGTGTCGAATCGTCGGCCGGCGCCGCCCAGCGGGCCAGCGCGGCATGCCGCTCGGCCAGTTCGGCCTTGCTCACCCCGGCGTACGCGGCCTCGCGCATCAGCGGGGTGGCGAACGCGTAACCGGTGCGCGTGCGGTGCAGCATCCGCCGTTGCAGCAGCTCCTCCACGGCGCGGTCCAGGTCGACCGCGATCACCGCCGCCGGGCGTCCGTCCCGGCCGGCCCGTTGGTCGCGCAACGCCTCCAGCGCGCCGGTCGGCACGGCGTCACCGACCACCGCCGCGTCGCGCAGCACGGACCGCGCGTCCGGCGGCAGCGCGTCGATGCGGGCCGCCAGCACGGCGGCGAGGTCACGGGAGAGCAGCCGGCTGCCCAGTGAGCCGGGCACCAACCGCCAGTTGGCGGTCGAGCCCGGGTCGCGCTCGCCGGCGGCACGGGCGCCACGGCCCGGTTCCACCGCGCTGCGGACGCCGCGCCCCGGTTCGACTGCGGTGAGCGCTCCCCGTTCCATGAGCAGGGTGACCAGCTCGGCGAGGTAGAACGGGTTGCCCTGGGCGGTGGCCAGCAGCCGGTCGGCGTCGGCCGGCGGCAGCTTGCCGCCGTTGAGGTAGCTGGTCAGCAGCCGGGCCGCGTCCGCGCCGCGCAGCGGCGGCAGGGCGTGCACCTCGGCGTCCGCCACCCGGGTCAGCGCGCCGGCGGTACGGACCAGCTCGGGGCGGCCCAGCAGCAGCACCAGCACCGGCCCGGCGAGCCGGGACAGGGTCGCCCCGAGGGCGCGGATGGTCTCGGCGGTGGCGTCGTGCAGGTCGTCCACCACGATCACCAGCGGCGCCTCCCCGGCCAACCCGGTGAGCAGGTCGGCGACCGCGTTCGGCACCGCCTCGGCGTCGACCGTCGGGGCGCCCGCGCTGCCCCACTCGCCGCTGTCGGTGCCACCGTGGGCTGGCAGTTCGGCGTAGCCGAGCAGAGCGAGCAGCTGTTCGGTGGCGATCGGCGTCGGCTCGCCGCCGGCCCGGGAGAGCCGCTGGCCGAGGCGGCGCAGCCGCTCCTCCACGGCCGGCCGGGTCAGGGCGGTGGACTCGTCGCTGGGCAGGCCGACCGCGGCTCGCACCAGGTCGGCCAGGGGCGCGAGCCGGCGCCGCTCACCGAACGCGGCGCAGCGCACCGAGAGCACCCGGGCGCCGGTGTGCGCGGCGTACCGGCCGGCGCCCACGTCGTACCCGGCCGCCAGGCGTTCCACCTCGGCGGCGAAGCGGGACTTGCCGATGCCCGCCTCGGCGGTCATCAGCAGCACCCGCGGTTCACCCCGGTCGATCACCTCGGCGAGCCGGCCGGCGACCCGGCCGATCTCGGTCTCGCGCCCCACGTAGGGCGCCTCGTCGCCGAGCCCGGACCGGGTGCCGGGCGCGTCCAGCAGGCCGAGCAGCTCGTACGCCTCGACCGGTTCCCGCTTGCCCTTGAGTCGCAGTGGCCGCAGCGCCCGCCAGGAGGCGACGTGCCGGGTGGCGGCTGCGGTACGCGCGCCGGCGTAGACGGCACCGACCGCGGCGGCGTCGGAGAACCGCGCGGCGGTGTTGACCGTGTCGCCGATGACCGTGTACTCGATGGCCGCCTGGATGCCGGCGATGACGTCGCCGGTGTTCAGCCCGACCCGCAGCCCGAGCGGCGCACCGCCGCCCCGCTCGTCGTCGAGCACCCGGCGGACCGCCCGCTGCATGGACAGGGCGGCCCGGACCGCCCGCTCGGCGTCGTCCTCGTGCGCCACCGGCGCGCCGAAGACCGCCATGATCCCGTCGCCGGTCAGCTTGTCGACGTGCCCGCCGAACGTCTTCACCGCGCCGGCCAGGGCGGCGAGCACGCGGTCGGTGACCGCGCCGACCCGCTCCGGGTCGAGATCCTCCGACCAGGAGGTGAAGTCGGAGAGGTCGCCGAAGAGCACGGTGACCACCCGGCGCTCGGCAGCCGGCAACGTCGCGGCGGCCGGCAGCGCGGCCCCGCAGTTGTGGCAGAACCGGGCACCGGGAACGGCAACGGTTCCGCACACCGGGCAGGTCACATGTGCTCCAACCCACTGACCCCCGGGTCGGATTCCCGGGCGCCGACGCCCAGGTACTCCAGCTGGGCACGGACCGACCACTCGGCGGCCCACCAGAGCGAGCGGTCCACGTCCGCGTAGACCGCCGCGACCACCTCGGGCGCGCTCCGCGCACCGGCGGCGACCGCCGCCCGGACCTGGTCGAGCCGGGCCCGGCGGTGCGCCAGGTAGAAGTCGGCGGCGGCGGCGCAGTCGGCCAGCGCCGGGCCGTGCCCGGGCAGCGCCGGGATTCCCCGGTACGCCGAGAGCAGCTCCAGGCTGGCCAGGTAGTCGCCGAGGTGCCCGTCCGGGTGGGCGACCACGGTGGTGCCGCGTCCGAGGATGGTGTCGCCGGTGAGCACCACCCGCTCGTCGCCGTGCTCCACGAGGAGGCAGACCGAGTCGGCGGTGTGCCCGGGCGTGGCCAGCAGGCGGATCGTCAGGCCGAACCCGCCGAGGTGCTCGCCCGGCTCGGTCAGCGGCTCACCGCCGATGGTGTGCGCCGGGTCGGCGGCCAGGACGTGCGTTCCGCCGAGCAGCTCGTGCAGGCGGGCCGAGCCCTCGGTGTGGTCCGGGTGCCCGTGAGTGATCAGCACGATCCCCACCGGGCCGTGCGCCACGATCGCGGCCAGGTGGTCCTCGTCGGCCGGACCGGGGTCGACCACCACCGCCGGCTCGCCCGGGGCGGCCCGCAGTATCCAGGTGTTGGTGCCGTCGAGGGTCATCGGACCCGGGTTCGGCGCGCGTAGCAGCGTCACCCAGCTCGGCAGCTCGTCGGCGAGCGCCGCCGCCGGCGCCGTCACGTGCCCGCTCATGGCTGCGATCGTACGGCCCCGCCCGCCACACCCCGCGATCTTGCCCGCCCGCCCCGAAGGAAGGGCCCCCTTTTAACGCCTGATGTATATAAAGGGGCCCTTCCTAACAGGGGTTGCCGCGGGGGCGGCGTGGGTCAGGCGACCTCGACGATCAGTTCGATCTCGACGGGGGCGTCCAGCGGCAGTTCGGCCACGCCCACGGCGCTGCGGGCGTGGCGGCCGGCCTCACCGAACACGGTGCCGAAGAGGTCGGAGGCGCCGTTGATCACCGCGGGCTGGCCGGTGAAGCCGGGCGCGGAGGCCACGAAACCGGTCAGCTTGACCACCTTGACCACGTTCTCCAGGCCGACCAGCGAGTCGACCGCGGCGAGCGCGTTGAGCCCGCAGCGCTGCGCCAGGTCCTTCGCCTGCTCGGCGGAGACCCCGGCGCCGACCTTCCCGGTGGCGAGGAGCTTGCCGTCGGCGATCGGCAGTTGGCCGGAGACGTACACGTGCTGCCCCGACTGCACGGCCGGCACGTAGCTGGCCACCGGCGGTACGACCTCGGGCAGTTCGAGCCCCAGCTCGGCGAGCTTCCCGTGCGGACCGTTGCTCATGCCTTCGGCCGCTTCAGGTACGCGACCAGCTGGTCGGGGTTCGGCCCGGGGACCACGGCGACGAGTTCCCACCCGTCCTCGCCCCAGTTGTCGAGGATCTGCTTGGTCGCGTGGACCAGCAGCGGGACCGTGGAATATTCCCACTTCTGCATCGCTGGAAGGCTCCCTCTCGGTGCGGACTACTTCGAGGCACAGCCTACGGTCCGGCGGACGGGCGGGGCGCGGGACGCTGCTCCGGCGCGGTCGCGAGCTCACCGCAGGGCCCCTCGTGCTCGTAACGCTGGGGGCAGCGGGACCGGTCGGGCAGCAGAAGGTCGCAGAAGACCCGGTGCCGGTTGTTCTGGTCGTCGGCGTCGGAGACGGTGGTCTCGCCGGCGTCCAGTTCCGGCAGGAAGCCCAGCGACACGGCGACCCGACCGGCCAGCGCGGTCGCCGCCGCCAGGTCAGCCACCCGGATCGGCAGGTGGATGACGAAGCCCGGCTCCTCGTCCTCGCGGGCCCGCTCGGTGGGGCCGCCCGGCGCACGGAGCACCTCGGTCGGCTCCGCCAGCCGACGGTACGACCGCTCGTTAATCGGCAGGCCGCCCACCGGAGCGTCGGTGGCGCCGGTGGTGGCCCGACAGGCCCGGTCGTTGGTGGGGAACGTGGTGCGAGGGATGTCGTCCGCGTCGCGCATGCACTGCCTCCGGCGTCGTACCTGGTCGACCACGCTGTCCGGCCCGGACCCAGTCGTCCGTTCCGTCCCCCCGCACCGGGACGAAGGTAGGTCCGCGCCAACGGTCCCGCCAACAAGGCGCGCACGTTCGGTCACCGGCAGTCACATATGCGACATACGCCTGGTCGGAAGCCCTATCGACGCGTCCCGCCGACCGGATGGTGGACGCACCGCGCCGCACGGGCGACATCGGTGCGGTGATCGACCGCTACCCTTCCGGTCGGGCGGTCGCGCAGGCGCCCGACCGCCCGCTCGATCACGCTCGACGCCCGGGTGGCGACGGGCACCGCACCCCCCGGGGGAAAGAGATGACCCAACCGCCCAGCGGCGGCCAGCCCGCCCTTCCGCCGGCCCAGCCGGATCCCGCCGGCCAGCCCGGCACCCCGGCCATCCCCGGGCAGCCCGGCACCCCCGCCACCGCCGGTCAGCCCGGCACCCCGGCCACCCCTGGACAACCGGGCACCTCGGCCTTCCCCGCGCAGCAGGGCGGGCCGGCGTTCCCCGCGCGGCCGACCTCCCCCGCGCAGCCGGGCGTCTCGGGCCAGACCGACGGCCCGGGGCTCGCCGAAGCCCCGACGTCCGGCCGGCCGGCCACCCAGGACCCCTCGGCCATCCCGCCGCCCCCGCCCGGCTACCCGCCGTACCAGGGCGCCCCGGAACCGAAGAAGAAGCGCGGGCTACTCATCGCGGCCATCGCCCTCGTCGTCATCATGGTGCTCTGCGTGGGTGGCGGCGTCGTGGCGTTCCTGACCCTGCGCGACGCGGAGACCGGCCAGGGCGCCAAGGAGCCGGCGGTCGCGGTCGACGAGTTCCTCACCGCGGTCTACAAGGACCGGGACGCGACGAAGGCGGCCAGCCGCGTCTGCGCCGCCTCCCGGGACGACAAGAAGATCGCGGCCAAGGTGGCCGAGGTGCAGAAGTACGCGGGCACCTATCAGAACCCGCGCTTTAAGTGGACCACCCCGAAGGTGGACAACCGGACCGGGGACCGGGCAACCGTCTCCACCCGGGTCACCATGACCACCGCCGACGAGAAGGTGGCCGACCAGGACCTGCGCTTCACCGTGGTGCAGAAGACGGGTTGGTGGGTCTGCGAGGTCGCCTGATCCGGATCGCTGGATAGGCTCGACGGGTGCGAGCAGCTGAGCGACCGACCGACCCGGCCGGCACGGGATGGCCGGCCCGCCTCCACGTGGTGACCGGCAAGGGTGGCACCGGCAAGACAAGCGTCGCGGCGGCGCTGGCCCTGGCGCTGGCCGCCGGCGGTCGGCGCACCCTGCTGGTGGAGGTCGAGGGGCGGCAGGGCATCGCCCAACTCTTCGGCACCGACCCCCTGCCGTACGAGGAGCGCCACCTCACCGACGCACCGGACGGCGGTGAGGTGCGCGCGCTGGCGGTGGACGCCGAGGAGGCGCTCCTCGAGTACCTGGACATGTTCTACAAGCTCGGCGCGGCGGGCCGGGCGCTGCGCAAACTCGGCGCCATCGACTTCGCCACCACCATCGCCCCCGGCCTGCGGGACGTGCTGCTCACCGGAAAGGTGAAGGAGGCGACCACCCGCACCACCGGGCAGCGGCGCGCGTACGACGCGGTGGTGCTGGACGCGCCCCCGACCGGGCGGATCGGCCGGTTCCTCAACGTGACGGCGGAGACGGCCCGGCTGGCGAAGGTCGGGCCGATCAAGACCCAGAGCGAGGGGGTCTCCGCGCTGCTGCGCTCCCCGATGACCGCTGTGCACGTGGTCACGCTGTTGGAGGAGATGCCGGTCCAGGAGACGGTGGACGCGATCGCCGACCTGACCTCGCTCGGCTTCCCGGTGGGCCGCGTGATCGTCAACGGTGCCCGACCGCCGCTGCCCGCGGGCCCGGCTGTCACTGCGGCCGAGCTGCGGCGTGGGCTGGTCGCGGCCGGGTTGCCGGCCGACCGGGAGACCGTCGCCGGCCTGCACGACGAGGCGCGGGACCAGCAGATCCGTCGCGAGCTGGAAGATTCGCTCCGGGCCGACCTGGTGGAGCTGGGGCTGCCGATGGTCGAGCTGCCCCTGCTGCCCGACGGGGTGGATCGGGCCGGGCTCGCGACGCTGGCGCAGGCGCTCGTCCGGGCGGATTGACTCACACCTGAGCTCCGCACGGGCGCACGGAGCCAGCCGGCCCGATACGCTCGATTGGTGCCTTCCGAAGACGCGGCGCCGCAGCTGGACGTCGACCAGATCCTCGCCGACCCCGGCGTGCGGATCGTCGTGTGCTGCGGTGCCGGCGGAGTGGGAAAGACGACCACGGCCGCCGCGCTGGCGCTGCGGGCCGCCGAGCAGCACGGCCGGCGCACGGTGGTGCTCACCATCGACCCGGCCCGCCGGCTGGCCCAGTCGCTCGGGCTGACCGAGCTGGACAACACCCCCCGCCAGGTCAAGGGCATCGACGTCGAGGCGAGCGGTGGCGAGCTGCACGCCATGATGCTGGACATGAAGCGCACCTTCGACGACGTGGTGCTCCAGCACACCGACCCGGCGAAGGCGGCGGAGATCTTCGCCAACCCGTTCTACCAGGCCATGAGCTCGACCTTTGCCGGGACGCAGGAGTACATGGCGATGGAGAAGCTGGGCCAGTTGCACGCCCGGGGCGAATGGGACCTGATCGTGGTGGACACGCCGCCGTCCCGCTCGGCGCTGGACTTCCTGGACGCCCCGGCCCGGCTCTCCCGCTTCCTCGACGGCCGGATGCTGCGGCTGCTGCTGGCTCCGGCGCGCAGCGGGGGGCGCAGCATGTTCAGCATCGTCACCGCCTCGTTCGGGATGTTCTCGAAGGTGGTGCAGAAGGTGCTCGGCGCCCAGCTGCTCACCGATCTGTCCGGCTTCGTGGCGGCGCTCGACTCGATGTTCGGTGGCTTCCGGCAACGGGCGGAGCAGACGTACCGCATCCTGCAGGCGCGGGAGACGGCGTTCCTGCTGGTCGCGGCGCCGGAGCCGGACGCGGTCCGGGAGGCCGCCTACTTCGCCGGCCGGCTGCGGGAGGAGCGGATGCCGCTGGCCGGCCTGGTGCTCAACCGGGTGCACCGGCCTGCGGTGCCGGAGCTGGACGCCGAGCAGAGTCGGGCCGCCGCGGAGCGCCTGGCCGAGCTGGGTGGGCACGACGCGACCGTCGACGTGCTGCGGGCGCACGCCGCGCTGACCCGCCAGGCGGTACGCGAGCAGCAGGTGGCGGCGCGGTTCACCGAGGCGTTCCCGGCGGTGCCGGCGGTGTCGGTGACGGCGCAGCCCGCCGACGTGCACGACGTCGACGGGCTGCGAACGATCGGCGCGGCGATCAGCCGTCCGTGACCGGCGGTCAGCCGCCGGCGCTGACCAGAATCTTGTCCTTGCCAGTCTTGTCCTTGCTGTTCTTCTTCATCGCGGCCTCGAACATCTTGCGCCAGCTCGTCACCTGGGGGTGACGACGCAGCAACGCGCGCCGTTCGCGTTCGGTCATGCCACCCCACACACCGAACTCGATCCGGTTGTCCAGCGCGTCGGCCAGGCACTCGTACCGAACTGGGCAACTCCGGCAGATCCGCTTCGCCACGTTCTGTTCGGCGCCCTGTACGAACAACGCGTCCGGGTCCCCGTTCTGACATGCCGCCAGCGACGGCCAGTCAGTGATCATGCCCATGTGTACACGTCCCCCCTTGCAGTACCTACCGACCTCGTTGCACGTCAGCCGGCAATTTCCCCCCGATCGCCCGGCCTGCCTTCCCCAAGGCGGCACGAACGACATCTGGCGCTGTCGCCGCCCCCATCATGCTCTGTAGTTGACTGATTACGCAACGTTGTCAGCCAAATCCATCATTCCGGACACTCCCGGCTTACCGGGCCTTCGCCCGCCGGTTACCCCGCCCGGGAACGTGAAAACGCCGCGCCGTCTCTTCGAATCGAGGAAACTCGGCGGCAGGTCACACGCAACCAAGCACCGGGGGTCGTGCGTTTAGCACAACGAGGGCAGCGCGCGCAGGAAATGGGGAAAGAACGCCCCAGCGCCCCTCGTTCCCTACTCGCGTACCCTGTCGAGGTGACCTGGATGCGGAAACGTGACCACAATGTGCTGACCAACGCCGCATCGCTGCTCATATGTGGCCTGTTGGCCGGCGTGGTGGTCGCAGCGGCGGCCTTCCCCGCGGTGGCGATGTCCGGCCTGGCCGCGAAGGCCGGTGCCGAAACCTTCGGCAACCTGCCCACGGAGCTGACGGTGGCCCGCGCGCCGCAGATCAGCTATCTGTACGCGTCCGACGGCAAGACACAGCTCGCGACGATGTACGACGAGAACCGGCGCGACGTCAAGCTCGCCGACATCTCCCCGTACATGCAGAAGGCCATCGTCGCGGCCGAGGACCACGACTTCTACAAGCACAACGGCGTCGACATCAACGGCGTCGCCCGCGCGTTCGTCAACAACCAGAACGAGGCCGCGGGCCGGCAGGGCGCCTCGACGCTGACCATGCAGTACGTCCGGCTGGCCATCGCCTATTCGGCCACCCACCCGGCCGACGTGGTCGCGGCGACCGAGGACACCAGCGCCCGCAAGCTGCGCGAGATGCGGTTGGCGCTCCAGGTCGACAAGGAATTCTCCAAGGACGAGATCCTCACCCGCTACCTCAACCTCGCCTCGTTCGGCAACGGCGCGTACGGCATCTTCGCCGCCAGCCAGGTCTACTTCGGCAAGCCGCCCAGCAAGCTGAAGATCGAGGAAGCCGCGCTGCTGGCCGGCATGGTGAAGGCGCCGACGACGAACGACCCGACCACCACGTCCGGTCGCCCGCTCGCACTGGACCGCCGCAACTACGTCATCCAGAACATGGTTGAGACCAAGGCCATCACCCAGCAGGAGGCCGACGCCGCCAAGGCGACCAAGCTGGTGGTGAAGGACAAGCGCACCCCGAACGGCTGCGTCCAGGCCACCACCAACAGCTGGGGCTTCTTCTGCGACTACTTCTACCGCTGGTGGATGCAGCAGGAGACGTTCGGCTCGACGACCTACGACCGTGAGCGGCGGCTGAAGAGCGGCGGCTACACCATCATCACCTCGCTCGACGTGCAGGCCCAGAGGGGCGCCGACAAGGCGGTCCGGAAGGCGAAGAGCGAAACCGCCAAGGAGGCCGCGATGGTCGCCGCGGTGGAGCCGGGCACCGGCCGGGTCCGGGCGCTCGCGGTGAACCGACAGTTCAAGCTGGACGACCCGAAGAACCCCAAGAACAGGATCTCCAGCGATCCGGCGAAGAAGAAGAAGGGCATCCGGGGCAACTACCCGGCGACGGTCAACCCGCTGCTCACCGGCGGCGACGGCATCACCGGCTACCAGGCCGGCTCGACCTTCAAGATGTTCACCATCGTCGCGGCGCTGGAGAAGGGCATCCCGCTCAGCTACACGATCAACGCGCCGAAGCAGTTCAGGTCGGAGTACATCATCGAGCCGGGGCCTGCCGCCTGCCCGGGGACCAACCTCTACTGCCCCACCAACTCGACCGAGAGCATGGCCGGCGTACACAACATGTGGAGCGCGTTCGGCCGGTCGGTGAACACCTACTTCGTGCCCCTGCAGCAGCAGGTCGGCGCGGAGAACGTGGTCAAGGTCGCGAAGAGGTTGGGCATCAACTTCCGGTCCCAGGAGGATCTGGACCTGGAGCGGGGCGCGCACCAGTGGGGCGCGTTCACCCTTGGCGTCTCGCAGACCACTCCGCTGGACCTGGCCAACGCCTACGCCACCCTGGCCGCGGACGGAAAGTACTGCGAGCCGATCCCGGTCCAGGAGATCAAGGACCCGGACGGCAAGAAGCTGGACATCGCCAAACCGCGCTGCGAGAAGCGGTTCAGCACCGACGTGGCCCGCGCGGCGGTGGACGCCGCCCGCTGCCCGGTCGGTGACCGGTCGTCGACCTCGAAGTGCACGGGAGCCACCGCACCCAAGGTCCGGGACGTCGTCGGCAAGCCGGTGGCGGGCAAGTCCGGCACCACCGACTCCGAGAAGACCGCCGCCCTGGTCGCGATGACCAGGCAGTACGCGGTGGCCGGCATCATGGCCGACCCGGACTGGCCGCAGACCAACGTCAAGATGAAGCACAACGAGGCCGGCGGCATCAACCAGCCGGTCTGGGACACCCTGCACGACGCCATGGTGGGCAAGCCCGGCATCCAGTTCGAGCCGCCGGGCAAGAAGATCTCCGAGGGCGACCAGCGCAGCATCCCCGACGTCAAGTGCCAGACGGTGGACGCCGCGAAGTCCCGGCTCAAGGGCGCCGGCTTCGAGCCGGTCGTCTCGAGCCAGAAGGTCAAGTCGAACTGCCCGCCCGGTACCGCCGCCGGCACCAGCCCGGACGGCCGGACCATCAAGGGTGGTGTGGTGACCATCGAGGTCAGCAGTGGTGGCGGCGCCACCCCGCCGAGCGCCGGCACCCCCGGAGGCACCCCGCCCAGTAACAAGCCGGGTCGGCCGCCACGACCGGGCGGCTGAGGCCGGTAGCGCGGACGCACGAACGGGCGGGCGCCCCCACCGGGTGCCCGCCCGTTCGTCTGTCCGGAGCGTCGCGGTCGGCCGACCGCAGCCTGACGCCGGGTCAGAGGCCGAGCTGTCGGCGTACCTCGGCGGCCACCCGGCCCCCCTCGGCCCGGCCGGCCACCGCGGCCTGGGCCGCCTTCATGGCCGGGCCCATCTGGCCCTTCTCGGTGAAGCCGCCCGCGGCGAGCGCCCCCGACACCAGATCGGTCAGCTCGGCGTCGGAGAGCTGCTTCGGCAGGTAGCGGTCCAGCACCTCGCCCTCGGCAGTCTCCTTCGCGGCCTGCTCGCCCCGACCCGCGTCGGCGAAGGCGGTGGCCGCCTCCCGGCGCTTCTTGGCTTCCTTGGTCAGCACCGCGAGCACCTCGTCGTCGGTGAGCTCGCGCTTGGCCTTGCCGGCGACCTCGGCGGTGCCGACGGCCGCGAGGGCCATCCGCAGCGTGGAGGTGGTCAGCTCGTCGCGCGCCTTGAGCGCGGAACGCATGTCGGCGGTGAGGCGGTCCTTCAGCGTGCTCATGGACGGTCAAACTACCCTGAACGCCATGCGAAAGCGCACACTATTCCGGCTCGCCGCCGGAACTGCCGCCGTCGGTGCGGCCACCCTGGCGTACGCGTCGCTCGTCGAACGCAACCAGTTCACCCTCCGGCGGTACGACGTGCCGGTGCTACCGGCCGACGCGGAGCCGCTGCGCGTGCTGCACCTGTCGGACCTGCACATGATGCCCAACCAGGCGCGCAAGCAGCGCTGGGTGGCGTCGCTGGCCGCCCTCGACCCCGACCTGGTCGTGGTGACCGGCGACAACATGGCGCACCCCGGGGCGGTGCCCGGCGTGCTGCGGGCTCTGCAACCGCTGCTGGACTACCCGGGCGCGTTCGTGTTCGGCTCCAACGACTACACCGGGCCGGTGTGGAAGAACCCGTTCACCTACTTCCTGCCCGACCGGGAGTACACCGAGGGCGTCGAACTGCCCTACGAGGAGCTGCGCCAGGTCTTCACCGGCGCGGGGTGGGCGGACCTGAACAACGCCCGCACCACGCTCAAGGCCGGCGGCCGGCAGATCGACCTGGTCGGCGTGGACGACCCGCACGTCGAGCGGGACGACTACTCCGCGGTGTCCGGTGCGGTCGCGCCGTCGGCCGACCTGTCGATCGCGCTGACCCACTCCCCCGAGCCGAGGGTGCTCGACGAGATGGCCGCCGACGGCTTCGGGCTGATGCTGGCCGGGCACACCCACGGTGGGCAGGTCTGCGTACCGGGCGTCGGCGCGCTGGTGACCAACTGCGGGCTGCCCCGCGCGATGGCCCGCGGCCTGCACCGCTGGCCCGGCTCGGACTCCTGGCTGCACGTCTCCGCCGGCCTGGGCACCCACCCCACCGCCCCGGTCCGCTTCGCCTGCCCCCCGGAGGCGAGCATCCTGACCCTGATCCCCCGCTGACCCGCCAGCGCGGGGCTCACGCGGGTTTGTGACGGGCGTCGCGCTGGCCCCGGCGGCGGGGGTACCGAGTTTGACCATCGGGGCGGGTGGGCTACTATTTGTCGGCACGCCTCGGGGTGTGGCGCAGCTTGGTAGCGCGCTTCGTTCGGGACGAAGAGGTCGTCGGTTCGAATCCGGCCACCCCGACCAGAGGTAAGCAAAGGTCAAGGCCCCTCCACGGAGGGGCCTTGATTCGTATCCGGCGATCCATCGACGCCGTCCTGATGGCTGACGCCCTGAGCGGAGCCCGCTGACTAGCATCGACAGTGATGGAGCTGCTGGAGCGCGCGGACGCGCTCGCCACCCTGGACGGGCTGCTGGCCTCCCCCGGCGGCGCGATCGCGCTCGTCGCAGGTGAGGCGGGTGCCGGCAAGTCCGCCCTGGTCACCGCGTTCGCGGCGATGGCCGCCGCGCGGGCCCGGGTGCTCTGGGGCAGTTGCGATCCACTGCTCACCCCGCGCGCGCTGGGCCCGCTGCACGACGTCGCACGGCAGGTCGGCGGGGTACTCGCCGAACGACTGGCCGCGCTGCACGCCGACGTGGCACCGGAGGCGGAACGCCGGGGTGCGGTGTTCGACGCGTTCCTCGACGAGCTGACCGACGCCCGGCCCGGACGTCGGACGCTGCTGGTGGTGGAGGACGCGCACTGGGCCGACGGGGCCACCCTGGACCTGATCGCCTACCTGGGGCGGCGGCTGACCCGCTGCCCGGTCCTGCTCGTGCTGACCCTTCGCGACGACGAGGTCGGCGCGGACCACCCGCTGCACGCCGTGCTCGCCGGCCTGCCCCGGCCACTGCTGCGCCGGCTGCCACTTCCGGCGCTGTCCACGGCTGCCGTCGCCGCGCTGGCCCGCCTCGCCGGCCGCGCCCCGGACGGGCTGTACCGGGCCACCGGCGGCAACCCGCTGCTGGTCACCGAGGTGCTGGCCGCCGCCGGGACCGGAGTGCCCGCGACCGTACGCGATCTGATGCTGGCCCGACTCGCCGCGCTGCCGCCGCCGGCCCGGGAGGTGGCCACCCTGGTCTCGGTGGTCCCCTCCCGGGCGGAGTCGTACCTGCTGGACGACCAACCGCCGGCCGCCGTGCAGGAGTGCCTGGATCGGGGCGTGCTGGTGCCGGCGGGCAACGCGGTGGCGTTCCGGCACGAACTGCTGGGCCGGGCCGTGCGCGAGTCACTCTCCCCGGTGCGCCGGGCCGCGCTGCACGCCGCCGTGCTGGCCCGGCTCACCCCGCGCGCCGACGTGGACGCCGCCCGGTTGGTGCACCACGCGCACCACGCCGACGACCCGGCCGCGGTGCTGCGCTGGGCACCGGTGGCGGCCCGCGTCGCCGGCAACGCGGGCGCGCACCGGCAGGCGGCGGACCACTACGCCGTCGCGCTCCCGCACGCCGCCGGGCTGCCGGGGCCACGCCGGGCCGACCTGCTGGAGGCGTACGCGACCGCCGCGTACCTGGCCGGGCTGGGCGTGCAGGCGCTGGATGCCCGACGGTCCGCGCTGGCCCTGCGGGAGGCCGAGAGCGACCCGCTGCGGATCGGCGAGAACCTGCGGTGGGTGTCCCGGCTCTCCTGGTGGACCGGGGACAGTACGGCGGCCCGGGCAGCGGGCAGCCGGGCGGTCCAGGTGCTGGAGTCCACAGGCCCCGGCGTTCAGCTCGCCATGGCGTACAGCAACATGTCGCAGTTGCTCATGCTCGCCGACGACAACGACCGGGCGATCTACTGGGGTGGCCGGGCACTGGAGCTGGCCCGACGGTTCGGCGACCTGGAGACCGAGGCGCACGCACTGGTCAACGTCGGTTCGGCCCGGCTGCAGAGCGGCGACGTGGCCGGCATCGTCGAGCTGGAGCGGGGGCACTCCCTGGCCGCCGCCCACCACCTCGACGACCACGCGGCCCGGGCGCTGGTCAACCTGGCCACAATGTCGGTGGAGTGGCAACGCGTCGTGCCCGCCGCCGAGGCGCTGGAACGCGCGCTGCGCTTCGCCACCGCCCGCGACCTCGACGGGTACGCCCGGCACCTGCTCGGCTACCGGGCCCGGCTGCGCCTGGCCACCGGCGACTGGGCCGGCGCCCGCGCCGACGCCGAACGGGCGCTGACCGGCACCGAGCAGCCCGGTGGCAGCCTGCTGCCGGCCCTGGTCGCGCTGAGTCGCCTGAACGCCCGCCGGGGCGAGCCGACCATGGACCACCTGGACAGGGCGGGGCGCTGGGCCGCGCAGAGCCGGGAACTCCAGTTCGTCGTGCCGGTGGCCGCGGCGCTGGCGGAACGCGACTGGTTGGCCGGGGAGTCGGAAGGAACGCTCGCCGAGCTGCGACGCGGCCACCGGCTCTCGGTGGAGGCGGGGCAACCCTGGTTCGCCGGGGAGCTGGCGTACTGGCTGTGGCGGGCCGGCGAGCCGGTCGGGGACACCGGCGCGCTGGCGCCGCCGTACCGGCGACTGGTCGAGGGGGACTGGGCCGGCGCGGCCGACGAATGGGACCGGCTCGGTTGCGCGTACCCCCGGGCGGAGGCGCTGGCCTGCGGCGACGGCCCGGCGGCCGGCGAGGCGCTGCGGATCCTGGACGGGCTGGGTGCAGTGGCCGTGGCCCGCCGGATCCGGGCCGAGCTGCGCGGACGCGGGCTGGCCCGGGTGCCGCGGGGGCCGCGCCCCACGACGGCCGCCCACCCGACGGGCCTGACCGTCCGGCAGGGCGAGGTGCTGGCGCTGCTCGCCGAAGGGCTGAGCAACGCCGAGATCGCGGCCCGGCTGTCGCTCTCCGCACGCACCGTCGGCCACCACGTCTCGGCGGTGCTCGACAAGCTGGCGGTGCCCAGCCGGGGTCAGGCGGCCGCGGTGGCCCGCCGGCAGGGCCTGGTGCCCCCAACATAGGTGTTTCTGCCGATCCCCCCGGGTGCCGTGCCGCCTACCGTCGGTGACACAGCCAACCGTCCGAGGGGGACCACCGATGACCACCGCACTCGATCTCAGCGCCGTCAAGGCGCGCCAGCAGGTGACCTGGGCCAGCGGCGACTACGGCGCGGTCGCCGCGCGCATCCACCCGATGTCCGAGCTGCTGGTGACGGCGGCCGATCTGCCGGCCGGCGCCCGGGTGCTGGACGTGGCGACCGGCACCGGCAACGCCGCCATCGCCGCTGCCCGTTGCGGCTGCCTGGTGACCGGCGTCGACTACGTACCCGAGCTGCTGGAACGCGGTCACGCACGGGCGGCCGCGGAGCGGTTGCCGGTCACCTTCGTGACCGGTGACGCGGAGCGGTTGGCGTACCCGGACGGCTCCTTCGACGCGGTGCTCTCCGTCGTCGGGGTGATGTTCGCGCCCGACCAGGAGCGGGCGGCGGCGGAGCTGGTCCGGGTCTGCCGGCCCGGCGGCACCGTGGCGCTGGCGTCGTGGACGCCGCAGGGGTTCATCGGCGAGCTGTTCCGCACGGTGGGGCGGCACGTGCCGCCGCCCGCGGGGTTGCGCGCGCCGGTCCAGTGGGGCGACGAGGGCCGGGTCCACGAACTGCTCGGCGCTTCGGTGGGTGAGCTGCGGGCGGTACGTCGGGAGTTCGTCTTCCGCTTCACCAGCCCGGAGGAGTTCGCCGACTTCTTCCGGGCCAACTATGGGCCGACGCTCAAGGCGTTCGAGGCGCTGCCCGAGGAGCGGCGACCGCACCTGCACGCCGACCTGGTGGAGTTGGCGCGGGTGCACAACAGCGCCACGGACGGCACCGTACGCATCCCGGCGGAGTACCTGGAGGTGCTTGCCGAGCGGGCGGCAGCCTGACCCCGGGGCAGGCGGCGGCTCAGCCTCCGGGCCGCCGTCGCCTGCTCGGACCGTTCAGTCCTGCCGCTCGGTGCGTTCGATCTCGGTGAACGCGGCGGCCAGGTAGACGTCCAGGGACCTACCGCTCGCGGCCAGCAGGTCGGCGACGAGCAGCGGCGCGTGCCGGGCCAGGGCCGGCGGGTCGGGAGGCGACTCGTCGCCGTCCGGGTCGTACACACCGAGCGCGCCGGCCAGCAGGACCAGCACCACGTGCGGGTCGACGTCGGGTCGCCACTGCGCCGCCGCGCGTACGCACCGCTCCAACACCTTCCGGACGTCATCGCCGTCCAGCCCGTCCGGGTGGGTCTCTTCGAGCAGCAGCCGTACCACGGCGCCGAGGACCAGACCCGAGCCGTCGGCGGCGACGAGTCGCGCGGTCGCCGCCTCGAATGCCTCGCTGTCGCGGCCCTGCGCCGCCTGCACCGCGTCGGTGGCGGCACCGGCGATCCCACGGGCGGATGCGGGCAGGTGTCGCCAGGCGCCGGTCATCCGGCCAGCATGGCAGAGCCGGCCGACAGGACGAACGGCCACGGCCGGCCACCGACCACTGTGGTGCTGATCACCGGCCGGGATCCGGACACGTCAGCCACAGCTAAAACGCTCGCGTCCCGTCGTACCCGGCGCAGAGAATCGCCGCATGTTGCGCCGTGCCCTGCCCCGCCGTCCCGAAGCCCGCCGCATGCTGGTCGGCACCCTGCTGTCGGCGATCGGGCGCGGCCTGACCCTGCCGTTCCTGTTCATCTACCTCACCGACGTGCGTGGGCTCACCGACACCCGCGCCGGCCTGGTGATCGGCTGGTTCGGCGCGGTCACCCTGGCTCTGTCGCCCCTGGGCGGGACGCTGATCGACCGGTTCGGCGCCCGCCGGGTGGTGCTGCCGTGCCTGGTGATCGAGGCGGTCGGCACCGGCTCGCTGGGGCTGGTCCACTCGACCGGCTCGGCCTTCCTGGTGATGACGGTGATCGCGGTGGGCAGTTCGGCGATCTGGTCGGGGCAGAACACCATCCTCGCCTCGCTGACCGACGCCGGCGAGCGGCAACGCGTCTACGGGCTCAACTTCGCCCTGCTCAACCTCGGCATCGGCATCGGCGGCCTGACCTCGGGCGCGATCGTCGACGTCACCCGCCCCGGCACCTTCCAGGCGATCTACCTGCTGGACGCGGTGAGCTACCTGATGCCGGCGCTGATCCTGCTCACCCTGCCGGGTGTCGGTCACCGGCTCACCCAGCTCGCGACCGATGACCGGCCCGCGTCCGGTGGCTACCTGACCGTGCTCCGCGACCGTCCGTTCCGCCGCCTGGTGATCTTCGGTCTGGTGCTCACCACCTGCGGCTACGCCCAGATCGAGGTGGGCTTCGCCGCGTACGCCGTGCGGGTCGCCGAGGTCAGTCCCCGGGTCGTGGCCTGGGCGCTCGCCGGCAACACCGCGATGATCGTGCTCGCCCAACTGCTGGTCATCCGTCGGATGGACGGACGCAGCCGAACCGGCGCACTCGCCGTGGTCGGCGCGGTCTTCGCCGCCGCCTGGCTGGTCCTCGGCGCCGCCGGGCTGGTCGGCCCCGGCAACGCCCTGCTGGCCGCCGTCGGCGTGGTGGCCTGCTCGGCGATCTTCGGTTTCGGCGAGACGATGCTGTCGCCCGTCATGCCGGCGCTGACCAACGCGCTCGCCACCGACGAGCTGCGCGGCCGGTACAACGCCATGAGCTCGATGATCTTCGGGATCAGTGGCGTGGTCGGCCCGGTCACCGCCGGCCCGCTGATCGGCGCCGCCCACGGCCGGGTCTGGGTCGCCGTGGTGGTCGGCGGCTGCCTGATCGCCTCGCTCATCGCGCTCTCGCTGCGCCGGCTGCTCTCCCCGGCTCAGGACGGCCGGACCTCGCTCACCGCCCCCACCGCCGAACCGGCCGCCAGCCTCAGCTGACCCGGCCCACTCGACCGCTGAGTCCCGGCCCGCCCGACGGCGGGACGGATCGGGCCCCGGAGCGGCTGCTCCGGGGCCCGATCGTCGTCGCGGGGTCGTCCGTCAGGCGGCGGGGACCTCGGCGGTGGTGCGGATGCGGTCCAGAGCCGGCGCGGAGACCGGCGACTGGGCGGTCAGGTACGCCACGAACGCGTCCAGGTCGATCATGCCGGTGACCAGGTTCGTGCCCGCGGTGAGCGCGCTGAACCCGTCACCGCCGCCGGCCAGGAAGTTGTTCACCGTCACCCGGTAGGTGGCGGCGGGGTCGACGGCGGTGCCGCCGATGGTGAGGCTGCCGCGGACCACCCGGGTGCCGGCGCACGGGTCGGCCACGGGCGCGGTGGCGCCGTTCAGGTCGACCACGTAGCGCACGGTCGAGGACGGGTAGAGAATCCGCCCGGTGACGAACTGCTGCTCCAGTACGCAGTAGAGCTGCGCGCCGGTCAGGTCGAGCGTCACCAGGTTGTTGGCGAACGGCTGGACCGTGAACGCCTCCTCGTAGGTGACCGACCCGGCGTTCAGGTCGGCCCGGACCCCGCCCGGGTTCATGAAGGCGGCGACCGCGTTCTGCTCGTCGTCGGTGGCGGCGAGCTGGGCGTCGGCGATCAGGTTGCCGAGCGGCGACTCTCCACAGGAGGCAGGCGCCTGCGCAGAGCAGGTGCCGAGCAGGTTCTCCTGCGTCTTGTTGATCGCGGTGGTGGTCTCGCCGACCTGGCGGTCGGCGACCGGGCCGAGCACGGTCTTGTAGCGGTTGATCAGCTCGGTCTGCGCCGGGTCCTTCGCCACGTCCCGGGTGACCACCACGTTCTCCGCACCGGCGGACAGCACGTCACCGGTACGCCGGTCGATCTTCAGGTCGATGTCGGTGACCAGGCGACCGAAGGAGCTGGCGCTGGTGACCAGCTTGTTGTTGATCTCGCAGTTGTACGCCTGGTGGGTGTGGCCGCTGACCACCACGTCGATGGACGGGTCCATCCGGTTGGTGATGTCCACGATCGGGCCGGTCAGGCCGACGCAGTCGTTGATCCCGCCGCCGGCCGCCTGTGCGCCGCCCTCGTGCAGCAGGACGACGATCGTCTCGACACCGCGACGGCGCAGCTCGCGGGCGTACCGGTTGGCGGTCTCCGCCTCGTCGGCGAAGGTGAGCCCGGCGACGCCCTGCTGGCTGACGATCTGCGGGGTGCCCTCCAGGGTCATCCCGATGAAGCCGATCTTGACGCCCTGCACCTTGTGGATGGCGTACGGGGGCAGCAGCGGGCGACCGGTCTCGGTCTTGAACGCGTTGGCCGACAGGTACTGGAAGCCCGCACCCTCGTACGGGGTGCCGTCGGCGCAGCCGTCCACCGGGTGGCAGCCGCCGTTCTGGATCCGCAGCAGTTCGTCGGCGCCCTCGTCGAACTCGTGGTTGCCGACGCTGGCGTAGTCCAGCCCGGCCATGGTCAGCGCCTCGATGGTGGGCTCGTCGTGGAACGCGGCGGAGAGCAGCGGCGAGGCGCCGATGAGGTCACCGGCGGCGACCGTGACGGTGTTCTTGTTCTTGGCGCCGGCCCGAAGCTCGGCCAGGTGCGTCGCCAGGTACTCGACGCCGCCCGCGGTCTGCCCGGCGATCGTGCCGCTGGACGAGGTCGGGGGTTCGAGGTTGCCGTGGAAGTCGTTGAGGGCCAGCAGGCTGACGTCGACCGGCTTCGGCCGCGCGTCCGCCTGCTCGGGGGTGCTGGCGACCGCGCCGAACGCGGCCACCGCGAGTGCGGTCAGGCCGATGCCGGCCCGACGCATCCCGGGGATGGACATGGAACTCCTCGTGAGAATCGGCGCGTGCGGTGCCCGGACGGTGGGTCGACCGGGCCGCCGACCGACGCCGTCGGAAGGGTCGGTCGCGGGTGGCAGCGGTTGGGGGCCGCTGCCCGCCCGGACAGCCTCTCATTCAGACGGCGGCCGGTCGACCCGGGCAGCACATCAGAGCTGCGAATACGCACGATGACACGGAACGGGCGGCCGCGCGGGGCAGGCGTGACCGGCCGATGACGACACAGAGGAGATCAGGTGGCGGCCAGCGCCGCCGCGACCAGTTCGTGGACGGCCGGCTGCGACCAGCCGCCCGCCACGCCGGGCCGTTCGGCCAGGTAGCCGGCGATGCGGTCGGCTGGCCAGTCGTGCGCCTCGCGCAGGCCGCGGGCGATCATGCCGAGGTAGGCGGCCGCCGGAGCCCGGCAATCCACGGTGGATGCCGACGCCGGCGCGGTGAAGGTGAGCATCGGCAGGCCCGCACGATGGCCGGGGCAGACCAGTGTCTCGTAACGCCCCGGGCCGAGGGTGGCCCGACCGTCGGCCACGGCCGCGTCGATCGCCGCGGCGGTCGCTCCGACCGGCTCGACCGCGTCGCCCGGCGGCCGGTACATCTCCTGGGCCGCGATGTCGGTGAACTGCCCGATCGTCACCAGGTACGCCCGGGCCGCCGCCCGGCCCGGCAGCCACGGGTCGTAGAAGGCCATCCCACCCGTCCAGGCCGCGGACTCACCGGCGAAGTAGATCCCGCCGCGCAGCGACACCGGCACCATCCGGCTCGGCGGGCGGGGGTCGCGGCAGCCCGGGTAGGTGCGCCGCCCGCCGGGCGGGCAGCCGCCGTTGAGGTACCACGCCAGTCGGGCCGCGTGCATGTTCGAGCCGTACGCCACGTACCAGACCCGTCGGGCCTCGACGCCGACCACCGCGAGCCGCTCAGAAGCCGCAGAACTGGCCGGCGGCGTGGCTGACCTGCACCGTGTGTGTGACGCAGTTGCCCACCTGCACCGAGTGCAGCAGGAAGGCCGTCGGCTCGGCGACCCAGCCGATCTCCTCGTCGCCGCTCATGGTGAGCGAGCTCTGCCGCCAGGTGCTGGGGGCCACGGTGAGGATCGTGCCGGCGTACCCCGCGGTGGCCTGGCGGTGCAGGTGCCCGGCGGCCACCCGGACGACGTGCCCGTGCCGGCCGACCACCTCGGCGAGGGCGTCGCCGTCGGCCAGCCGGATGGCGTCGGCGGCCGGGATGCCCACGGCGACCGGCGGGTGGTGCAGGCAGACCAGGGCGGGCACCTCGGATCGCCCGGCGAGGACGCCGTCCAGCCAGGCGATCTGCTCCTCGCCGAGCTGCCCGCCGCCGCTGCCGGGGACGCTGGAGTCGAGCACCACGATGGTCGCCGCCTCGTGGTCGACGTGGTAGTACGCGGAGAACCCCCCACCGAGCCAGGGCGTCCCGCCGAACGCGTCGAGCAGTGACTCCCGGTCGTCGTGGTTGCCTGCCACGAGGTGCACCGGCAGCGGGAACCGGTTGATCATCTCCCGCAGGGCGGCGTACTCGTCCGGGCGGCCGTGCTCCACCAGGTCACCGCTGATCACCACGCAGTCCGGGCGGGGTCGCAGCGCCAGCACCCGGCCGAGCGCGCGGTGCAGCCCGGCGGCCGGCTCCGCGGCGAGCGCGCCGGTGGTCAGGTGCGGGTCACTGAGCTGGGCGATGAGCATCGGCACGCCTCCTCGACACCGGGAACTCCACGCTATCGCCGCGCGACGACTCGCGGGGGTGGCCGCCGGTGTCGACCGGTGACACGCCGACGTCATGTCGCCGCCGGCCACCGGCGCGGCACGCCGCTCCGCCCACAGGCTGCGTCCACAGCCTGTGGATGGCACATGTGTACGAAGAACGCCCGGCTGCCGCTCCGCCGTGAGTACGCTTGATCGCGCAGGCCCGCCGCCGGCCGGCCCCCTCCCCTACCTGGAACGACGTGCGAGTGGATCACCAGCGAGTCATCCGTGACGTCACGGTCCGCCTCCCGATGGCGTCGACCGCGCTCGAGGCCTGCCAGTGGACCGTCACCGCACTGGCCCGGTACACCCCCGCCACCATCTCCGTGCTGCTCCAGGTCCACGACCGGCTGCGCTGCGTCGCGGCCACCGGCGCCTGGCAGGTCTTCGCCACCGTGCCGCCGAAGACCGGAATCGTCGGGCGGGTGTACGCCTCGGGCGTCGCCGCCGCCGTGGGAGACGTCACCGAGGATCCGGACTACCTCCCGGTGCGCCCGGACGTGACCGCGGAGCTGTGCGTGCCGGTGCTGGACCCGGCGGGCCGGCCGCTGGGCGTCCTCGATCTCCAGTGGCGGGAGCCGGTCGACCTCGGGCCGTGGCGGGAGACGGCGCAGCGTCTGGCCGCCCGGCTCGGCGCCCGGATCGTCGCGCTCGGCGGCCCGCCGGCGGAGAGCCGCAGCGAGAAGCTGCTCCGGCACGCCGCCGCGCTCTCCTCCGCGCCGACCGAGTGGGACCTGCTGACCACGGCGATCTGTGCCGCCCGGGACGTCTCCACCCTGTCCGCCGCGGTGTTGCTGATCGCCGGTCGGCCGGGGCCGCCGCCGCAGGTCCCGGGCGAGTTGGAGGGCCGGATCCGGGCCGAGCTGGCCGAGGCCGGCCCGGCGGCACTGGGCCGGATGGTCGACCGGGCACACCGGCACGGTGCCGGGTACACGCTGGGTGAGGCGGGGCATCCCCCGACCGAGGACTACCGGCCGCTGACCCGGGCCGGGGTACGCACGCTGGTCGCGGTGCCGGTCGGGCCGCCGGACGGCGGCGGGGTGCTGCTGGTCGCCGACGAGCGGCTGCTGCGCCCCGACCCGACCACGGTGAACCTGATGGAGCTGCTCGCCGGGCAGGCGTGGACCAGCCTGGACCGGCTACGCACCCTCGCCCGGCTACGCGAGCAGGCCAGCTCCGATCCGCTGACCGGGTTGGGGCACACCGGCCCGTTCGGCCGGCGGATCGCGGCGGCCACGCCCGGGCGTACGGCCCTGCTGGCGATCGACGTGGACGGTTTCAAGACCGTCAACGACACCTACGGTCATCAGGCCGGCGACCGGGTGCTGGTCGGGCTGGCCCGGGCGTTGGAGGGCGCGCTGCGCCACGGCGACGAGCTGTACCGGATCGGTGGCGACGAGTTCGTCGCGGTGATCGAGGTGAACCGCCCGGAGGAGGCGGTCCGGATCGCGGAGCGGCTGACCGAGGCGGCGCGGCGCACCGGTCGCACCATCAGCGTCGGTGTGGCCCTGCCCCGCCCCGGCGAGTCACCGGAGCGCACCCTGCGCCGCGCCGACCAGGCCCTCTACGCCGTCAAGCGCCACGGCCGCGACGGCGTGCGCCTCTCCGCCGCCTGAACCGCCCGCGGGGAGGGACCCTCAGGGGCGGGGGGTCAGTTCCTTGGCCAGGAGTTCGGCGATCTGGGCGGTGTTGAGGGCGGCGCCCTTGCGCAGGTTGTCGCCGGTGATGAAGAGGTCCAGGGCGCGCGGGTCGTCCAGGGCACGGCGGATCCGGCCGACCCAGGACGGGTCGGTGCCCACCGCGTCGATCGGCATCGGGAACTCGCCGGCGGCCGGGTCGTCGACCAGGATCACGCCGGGTGCGTTGCGCAGGGCCTCGCGGGCGCCCTCGGCGTCCACCTCGGTGGCGAACACCGCGTGCACCGCCACCGAGTGACCGGTCACCACCGGCACCCGGACGCAGGTCGCCGAGACCTTGAGGTCGGGCAGCCCGAGGATCTTCCGCGACTCGTTGCGGACCTTCATCTCCTCCGACGACCAGCCGCCGTCGGCCGGCGAGCCGGCCCAGGGCACGACGTTGAGCGCCAGCGGCGCCGGGAACGGGCCCAGCTCGTCGCCGACCGCCTGCCGCACGTCCCCGGTACGCGAGCCGAGCCCACGATCCCCGGCGATCTTGACGAGCTGGGCGTGCAGGGCGTCGACGCCGGCCTGACCGGCGCCGGAGACCGCCTGGTAGGAGGCGAGCACCAGCTCCCGCAGCCCGTACTCGCGGTGCAGTGGCGCGACCGCCACGATCATCCCGAGGGTGGTGCAGTTGGCGTTGGCGATGATGCCCCGCGGTCGGTTGCGGACCTGCTCCGGGTTGATCTCCGGCACGACCAGCGGGACGTCGCGGTCCATCCGGAAGGCGCCGGAGTTGTCGACGGCGATCGCGCCGCGGCTGACCGCGATCGGCGCCCAGTGGGCGGAGATCTCGTCGGGCACGTCGAACATGGCCACGTCGACCCCGTCGAACGCCTCGGGGGTGAGCGCCTGGACGGTGAGTTCCTCGCCCCGGCAGCGCACCCGCCGCCCGGCGGAGCGCTCGGAGGCGAGCAGCCGGATCTCACCCCAGACGTTGCGACGCCCGGTGAGCAGCTCACACATCACGGTGCCCACGGCACCGGTCGCCCCGACCACGGCAAGGGTGGGCAGCGCCGTCATCGGCGCTACCTACCCGTCCCCGCGTAGACCACGGCTTCGGTGTCGCCGCCGAGCTCGAACGCGTCGTGGATGGCACGGACGGCCGCGTCGAGGTCGGTGTCCCGGCAGACGACGGAGACCCGGATCTCGGAGGTGGAGATCATCTCGATGTTCACACCCGCCGCGCCGAGCGCGGCGAAGAAGCCCGCGGCCACGCCCGGGTGCGAACGCATGCCGGCGCCGATCAGCGACACCTTGCCGACGTGGTCGTCGTAGAGCAGGCCCTTGAACTTGACCGACTCCTGGATCTTGCTGAGCGCGGCCATCGCGGTGGGACCGTCGGTCTTGGGCAGGGTGAACGAGATGTCCGTCCGGCCGGTGCCCTCGGTGGAGACGTTCTGCACGATCATGTCGATGTTGATCTCAGCGCCCGCGACGGTGTCGAAGATCCGTGCGGCGGCGCCCGGCTCGTCGGGCACGCCGACGATCGTGATCTTGGCTTCACTGCGGTCGTGGGCGACCCCGGTGATCAGTGCTTGCTCCACGGGAAGGTCCTCCATCGATCCGGTGACCATCGTGCCGGTGTTGGTCGAGTATGACGAACGGACGTGGATCGGCAAGCCCGCCCGGCGGGCGTACTCCACGCTACGCAGGTGCAGCACCTTGGCGCCGCAGGCCGCCAGCTCCAGCATCTCCTCGTAGGTGATCTGCCGGATGTGCCGGGCGTTCGGCACGATGCGCGGGTCGGCGCTGAAGATGCCGTCCACGTCGGTGTAGATCTCGCAGACGTCGGCGTGCAGCGCGGCGGCGAGCGCCACGGCCGTGGTGTCGGATCCACCCCGGCCCAGCGTGGTGACGTCCTTGGTGTCCTGTGAGACGCCCTGGAAGCCGGCGACGATGACCACCGAGCCCTCGTCGAGCGCGCCCTTGAGCCGCCCGGGGGTGACATCGATGATCCGCGCGCGGCCGTGCACCGAGGTCGTGATGACGCCGGCCTGCGAGCCGGTGAACGAGCGGGCCTCGTACCCCAGGTTATGGATGGCCATGGCGAGCAGCGCCATGGAGATCCGCTCCCCGGCGGTGAGCAGCATGTCGAGCTCGCGGCCCGGCGGCAGCGGGCTGACCTGGTTGGCCAGGTCGAGCAACTCGTCGGTGGTGTCGCCCATCGCGGAGACCACCACCACGACGTCGTCGCCGGCCTTGCGGGCAGCGACGATGCGCTCGGCCACCCGCTTGATCCGCTCGGCGTTGCCGACGGAGGACCCGCCGTACTTCTGCACCACGAGTGCCACGACGTGCACTCCCTCCCAGCGACCCTGAGCGTGCCGACGCCGCCGGAACCGGGGCCGGCGGCGCGTGTCAGACCCGTCCAGGGTATCGGTCGGGCCCCGGCGCCGGGTCAGGTGATCCCACCATCCGGCCGGCGCGGCCCGCCGCCCGGCGTCGTGCGGCGGCCCGGTGGCTTCGGCGGTACGCGGCCCGACACGCCGGGACGGGTCGCTTCCGCACCGGTCCCCGCCGGCCGCCCGTACCGCGCAGAATGAGCCCGTGTCCGCCCTCCTCCGCCCCGCCCGCCGCGTGCTCGGGCCGACCGCGCTCGCCCTGTCGGCGCTCCTGGTCGCCTGCGGCACGCAGCAACCGCCACCCCCACCGCCGCCGACCGACTCGGGGCCGCTCGCGGTCGACGCCGCCCGCGACGAGCTGGCCGCGCTGGCCGCCGCGGCCCAGGACCGCCACCTGGTGGCCCGCTATACGTTCAGCAGCGGCGAGGGGTCGGAGCGGACGATCCTGTTCACCAGCGCCGAGGACGGCAGCTGGCGGGTCGACGTGCCGGGCGGCGCACTCGGTGGCAGCGCCGACGTCTCACTCGCCGCGACCGCCGACGGGCTGTTCCAGTGCGTCCTGCCATCGGCGACCCGGACCGAGCCGGCGGGGTGCGTACGCCTCGGCGAGCGGGACGACACCCTCCCGCGCCGGCTGGATCCCCGCGTCCAGCATCCGCTCACCGACTGGCTGGACGTGCTCACCGACCGGCG
The DNA here is from genome assembly GCF_042650685.1 of Micromonospora sp. GCM10011542. NCBI lineage: Bacteria > Bacillati > Actinomycetota > Actinomycetes > Micromonosporales > Micromonosporaceae > Micromonospora > Micromonospora sp. GCM10011542. The sequence continues at coordinate 5,350 of NZ_JBHSBO010000048.1, read as the reverse complement.
GGCCCCCCTCGCCGTCTCCCCGGCGCAGCCGCCGGCCGGCCTCACCGGCACGTGCTACTCGGTCGACTCCACCCTGGCGTCGCTCAACGCTCCACTCGATGTGGGGATCTACTGCTACGACCGGGACGGCACGCCGACCGGGGTACGCACCGGTTCCGGCACGCTGAAGCTGGCCGGACCGCCCGGCCCGGCACCCGCGACCGTGCAGTTGGCCGGGCCGGTGACGGACGCGGAGCCGTTGGGCACTGCGGCGCCGCCGACCCCCGACGCGTCCGAGAGCCCGAGCGCGGGAACGCCCTGATCTTCATCCCGTTACGGGTGCCATTGACCACATTTGCCGAGCCCGAGCCAAGGAGCGAAACACCCATAAAGCACGATCTCGGTATGGCCGACCTCACCCCGCTGCTCGCCTTCCGCTGGAGCCCCCGCTCGTTCGACCCGACTGCGGCGCTCACCGAGGACGAGGCCACCTCCCTGCTGGAGGCCGCCCGCTGGGCACCCTCGGCGGGCAACGCCCAGCCGTGGCGGTTCGCCCTCGGGCACCGGGAGGACGGCACCTGGAAGCGGATCCTGGTCGGCCTCCCGAGCGGCGACCAGCGCTGGGCACGGCACGCCGCCGCGCTGCTGCTCGGCGCGCACACCGGCGGCGACCCGGAACGGGCCGCGTACGACCTGGGCCAGGCCGTCGCCCACCTGACCGTGCAGGCCACCGCGCTCGGCCTGCACGTGCACCAGCTCACCCGCTTCGACCGGGCCGGCGTCGCCACCGAACTGGACCTCGCGGTCGGCGTCCGACCCATGGTGGTGGTCGCCGTCGGCCAGCTCGGCGACCCGTTCGCGCTCCCCGAGGACCTGCTGGGTCGGGAGGCCGAACTGCGCCGTCGCCGGCCGCTCGCCGACCTGCTCCTCGCCTGAGCCGCCCCGACCGGGTCGGGTCACCCGCAGCGGCTGGCCCGAAGCAGGACCATCGCGGCGTCGGTGTTGCCGTAGAGGACGTGCCGACCCTGTCGAGATCGTCCCACCAGGCCGGCGGCGTGCAGCGCGGCCAGGTGCTGGGAGACGTTTCCGGCGGACATCCCGGTGAGTCGGGCCAGGTCGGTGGTGGTGGTCGCCGTGTCGAGCAGGTGCAGCAGCGCGGCCCGGCCGGGGCCGATCACCCGTGCCAGCGGGTCGCCGGGCGGCGGCGTGGTCGCCTCCCAGAGCGTCCCGACCGCCCGGACCGGGTACGCGCCGGCCGGCAGCGAGTCCTCCAGCAGGTTCCACAGCACCCGCCGTTCGGTGAACACCGTCGGGTTCAGCGCCAACCCACGGCCCCGCAGGTCGAAGTCCAGCTCGAACGGGTCGTCGCTGACCACCCGGTCGCCGAGCCAGCGCAGGCTCGGGTGGAGCTGCTCGAAGAACCGACCGGCACCGTTCTCGGCGAGCTGGGCGGCCCGGTACGCCACGTCGGCGTCGAGCAGCGCCCGTATTCGCAGCCAGTCCGGGGCGATCGCCTCGTCGTGCCAGACCCGCACCGCGTCGACGAGCTGCGGCAGCAGCCCACGGGGGTCGGTGAGCAGCGCCTGCCCGAACGGGCTCAGCGGCCGGCGCGGGGTGGTCGCCAGCAGGTCCCGGACCACCACGGCCGGCGGCGTCGCCGCGATCTGGTCAAGCTGCTCGGCCATCTCCACCTTCGGGCGGGCCGCCGGGGTGAGGAAGTCGGGCAACGGGCAACCCCGCCAGGTCAGCTCCGTCAGCGGTCGGACCCGGGCGGCGACCTCGGGACGGCGCAGGGTCACCCGGGCGCGGTCGACCCAGGGCAGGTGCACCGGATAGCGGACCGGGTCGGCCAGCGCCCACATGCTCAGGACCGTCTCGTTGACCGGCGACACGGCGAGCCGCACGCCCGCCACGTCGGCGAGACTGAACCGCAATTCGGACACGCGCCCTCCCGGGGGGCAGGATTCGGTTCAGCCTAAAAGGCTCGACCGATCTCCTGGGTCCCGGTTCACTTCTCGGCCATGGGGGCCAGAGACACCATCCGCACCGCTGTCCGAAACGTCGTACCGCCGGCCGGGCTGACCCGCGCGCTGGCCGTGCAGGCCATGGTCTACGCCGTCGGCAGCGGCCTGTTCCACGCCGGCAGCGCCGTCTTCTTCACCCGGGCGCTCGGGCTCAGCGCCGCCCAGGTCGGGCTGGGCCTGTCCATCGCGGCGGGGGTGTCGCTGCTGGGTACCGTGCCGCTGGGCGGGCTCACCGACCGGTACGGACCGCAGCGGGTCTGGATCGTCGGGCTGGTGCTGGACGCCGCGCTCTTCGCCACGTACCCGTTCGTGGGCGGCTTCGCGAGCTTCCTCGCCGTGGTGGTGGCGCTGGCGGCCGTGGACGCGTCGACCGGCGTGGCCCGGCAGGTCTACTCGATCAACGCGCTCCCGCCGGCCGAACGGGTCACGGCGATGGCGTACCAGCGTTCGTCGCTGAACGTCGGATTCGGGCTGGGCGCGGTGATCAGCGGCCTGGTGCTGGCGGTGGACACGATCGAGGCGTACCGGGGAATGGTCTGGTTCATCGCGGCCGTGATCCTGGTGACAGCCCTGTTCGTACGACGACTGCCCCGGCTTCCGCAGGTGGCGCGGCCGGTGGAGCCGATGAGTCGGCTCGCCGTGCTGCGGGACCGGCCGTTCATGGCGGTGTCCCTGCTGTCCGGGCTGCTCACCGCGCACGGGGTGCTCTACCTGACGGTGATGCCGCTGTGGATCCTCACCCACACCGACGCCCCGAAGACGGTGATCGCCGCCCTGGTGCTGCTCAACACGGTCCTGATCGTGCTGCTCCAGGTACGCATCAGCCAGGGCGCCGACACCGCCGCAGGCGCGGCCCGGGCCTCTCGACGGGGTGCCCTGCTGATCGCCCTGGCCTGCCTGGTCCTGCCGATCTCGAAGGTCACCCGGGGCTGGCTCACCGTCGTGGTGCTGGTGGCCGCCGCGACGTTGCTGATCCTGGCCGAGTTGATCGAGTCGGCGGGCACCTGGGGGCTCACCGCCACCCTTCCGCCGGACGACCAGCGCGGCGCGTACGTGGGGGCGCTGCGGCTCGGCGAGCAGGTGCAGTACCTGATCGCTCCGGCGGGGCTGACCGCGCTCGGCGTGACCACCGGCGGCTGGGGCTGGTTACCGGCGGCAGCGATCTTCGTGCTGGTCGGGCTGGCGATCGTACCGGCGGTGGCCTGGGCCGGACGGACGCCGAGGCTGGGTTCCCATGCCCCGGAGCCGGCCATGACGCCGGTCCCATAGTCCGGACCTGGCTACCCACTGCCGGCCTCACCACGTAGGGTGACCTTGTCATGTGGCGGGCGTACCTTCTTCTTCGCTGCCGCGACGAGGCCTGACCGGCCGGCACCTCGTCGCGGAGTTGAACCGCGCCGTCCAGCAATCCGAACTTCTCCTCGGCACCGCCGCGCACCGTCGCCCGGCATCTCGCCGACACCTTCCGATCTGCTGACGCCACATGTTCCAGGGAGCACTCCGAGATGGCTCAACCTGCCACCGACGCTGAGACCGATCCGATCGCCCGGCAGCGCCCCAGCCGGATGCCGTACCACCGCTACCAGCCGTACCGGCAGCAGTTCCGCCTCGACCTGCCGGACCGCACCTGGCCCACCCGGCACGTCGAGACCGCACCCCGGTGGTGCGCGGTCGACCTGCGCGACGGCAACCAGGCGCTGATCGACCCGATGTCGCCGGAGCGCAAGCGCCGGATGTTCCAGCTGCTGGTCCAGATGGGGTACAAGGAGATCGAGGTCGGCTTCCCGTCGGCCAGCCAGACCGACTTCGACTTCGTCCGGCAGCTGATCGAGCAGGACATGATCCCGGACGACGTCACCATCCAGGTGCTCACCCAGTGCCGTGAGCACCTGATCGAGCGGACCTTCGAGTCGCTGCGCGGGGCGAAGCGGGCCATCGTGCACTTCTACAACTCGACGTCGACGTTGCAGCGCCGCGTGGTCTTCGGCCTCGACCGGGACGGCATCACCGACATCGCCACCTCCGGCGCGCGGCTGTGCCAGAAGTACGCCGAGATCCACACCCCGGACACCGACATCCACTACGAGTACTCGCCGGAGTCCTACACGGGCACCGAGCTGGAGTACGCGCTGGAGGTCTGCTCCCGGGTGATCGACGTGATCGACCCAACCCCGGACCGGAAGCTGATCATCAACCTGCCGGCCACCGTCGAGATGGCCATGCCGAACGTGTACGCCGACTCGATCGAGTGGATGCACCGGCACCTGCCCCGCCGGGACAGCCTGGTGCTGAGCCTGCACCCGCACAACGACCGGGGCACCGGCGTAGCCGCCGCCGAGTTGGGCCTGCTCGCCGGCGCGGACCGGATCGAGGGCTGCCTGTTCGGCAACGGCGAGCGCACCGGCAACGTCGACCTGGTCACGCTCGGGCTGAATCTCTTCTCCCAGGGCATCGACCCGATGATCGACTTCTCCCGGATCGACGAGGTCAAGCGGGCCGTCGAGTACTGCAACCAACTGCCGGTGCACGAGCGCCACCCGTACGCCGGAGACCTCGTCTACACCGCCTTCTCCGGCTCGCACCAGGACGCCATCAACAAGGGCTTCGACGCCCTCACCCGGGACGCCGCGGCGGCCGGGGTGCCGGTCGACGAGCAGACCTGGGCGGTGCCCTACCTGCCGATCGACCCGAAGGACCTGGGCCGCACCTACGAGGCGGTCATCCGGGTCAACTCGCAGTCCGGCAAGGGCGGCATCGCGTACATCATGAAGACCGAGCACCAGCTCGACCTGCCCCGCCGGCTCCAGATCGAGTTCTCCGGCGTGGTGCAGCAGGTCACCGACCACGACGGCGGCGAGGTCGACCCGGGCGCCATGTGGGAGATCTTCGCGACGCACTACCTGCTGGACCACCAGCCCGACCCGGCGGTCAGCCTGACCGGCTACACGATCGGCACCGCCGAGGGCAAGGTGGAGATCGAGGCCCAAGTCGGTGTCGGCGGCGAGCACCGGTCGCTCACCGCGATCGGCAACGGCCCGATCGACGCGTACGTCAACGCGCTCCAGTCGGTCGGGGTGGGCGTACGGGTGCTCGACTACCACGAGCACGCGCTCTCCTCCGGCGGGGACGCGCAGGCCGCCGCGTACGTGGAGTGCGAGGTGGACGGCCGTACGGTCTGGGGCGTCGGCACCGACGCCAACATCGTCACCGCCTCGATCCGGGCGGTCACCAGCGCCGTCAACCGCGCCCGCGCCTGACGCGCAAGGAAGGGCCCCTTGTTAACGCCCTTCGGTTCTAGGGATCGTTGCAATGCCTGACTTGATCAGGGGTTGTTGTGTTCGAGGTTC